>NZ_MWLP01000064.1:0-23700 GCF_010634885.1 Microbacterium sp. B35-04
GCGGCGTAGCGGTCGACGAGGGCGCCGAAGGCCTGGAGGTAGCCGACGAGGAACTCGGCGGTCTGGTCGTTGGTGACCTCGCCGTTGTCGGCGAAGAGGCCGGGCGTGCTCTGCACGTAGCCCTCGGGCTGGCCGAGCGTCGGCGCGTTGTAGTGGCTGAGGATCGCCTTCAGGTGCTGCTGCGCGGCGGCGGTCGCGATGCCGCCCTGCGAGGTGCCGATGACGGCGGTGGGCTTGCCGTTGAACGACATCTGACCGTACGGGCGCGCCGACCAGTCGAGGGCGTTCTTGAGCACGCCGGGGATGGAGCGGCTGTACTCGGGGGTGATGATGATGACGCCGTCGACGTCCTCGATGGCCTGCTTGAAGTCACGTGCGGCCTGCGGGAAGTCGGCGTCGTGGTCGGGCGAGTAGAACGGAAGGTCCTCGATCGGGATCTCGACGAGGGTCGTGCCCTCGGGGGCGAGACGCTCCAGCGCCTTCGCGAGGCGACGGTTGAGCGAGGTCGACGAGATGCTGCCGACGATGTAGCCGATGGTCCGGTCGGTCATTGCTGTACTCCTTCAAAACAAAGGCGTCCCCGGTGGGGACCACCGTGGACGTTCCACCTCCATGCAAGCACATGAACCTGGGATCTATTCCGCCGCATGCAAGACGGCGTCCGTGCCGCCTCCTCCGCACGGCGGACCGCGGCACGATCCCCCTCCAGGGGGAGGACGGGGGGCGCGACGATCCGTAGCGTCGGTTTCGACAGGCTCAACCACCGAGAGGACGAGAGGAGACAGGATGCTGCAGCTTCGCGGTATCGGCAAGAGTTACGGGGGGCGGCGCGTGCTCGACGACGTGTCGTTCGACGTGCGGCCGGGCCGGCTCACCGGCTTCGTCGGCGGCAACGGCGCCGGCAAGACCACGACCATGCGGATCGTGCTCGGTGTGCTCGCCGGCGACGCGGGCACCGTGACGCTCGACGGCACCGAGGTGACGGCATCCGATCGCCGCCGTTTCGGCTACATGCCCGAGGAGCGCGGCCTGTACCCGAAGATGAAGGTGCTCGAGCACATCGTCTACCTCGCGCGGCTGCACGGGTTCTCGAAGACGGATGCCGCCACCCGCGCCACCGCGCTCCTCGAGCAGCTGGGACTCGGTGAGCGCCTGAACGACAACGTCGAGACGCTCTCGCTCGGCAACCAGCAGCGCGCGCAGATCGCTGCCGCGCTCGTGCACGACCCGCAGGTGCTGATCCTCGACGAGCCGTTCTCGGGCCTCGACCCGCTCGCGGTCGACGTCGTGGCGGGTGTGCTGCAGGAGCGCGCCGCGGCCGGAGCCGCCGTGCTGTTCTCGTCCCACCAGCTCGATGTCGTCGAGCGCCTGTGCGACGACCTCGTGATCATCGCCGGCGGCACCATCCGCGCCGCCGGAGCCCGCGACTCGCTGCGCGCGCAGCACTCGACGCGGCGCTTCGAGCTCGTGTCGGCCGGTGACGCCGGGTGGCTCCGCGCCGAGGAGGGCGTCCAGGTGCTCGACTTCGACGGCGGCTACGCCGTGTTCGACGCCGACAGCGCCGAGACCGCGCAGCGGGTGCTGCGCCGGGCCGTCGCACAAGGGGATGTCGCGAGCTTCGCGCCGCAGCATCCGTCCCTCGCCCAGATCTTCAAGGAGGTCATCCAGTGAGCACCCCCGACACCCGCACCCGCGGCGGCGGCGCACCGAGTTCGAGCAGCTTGAGCAGCGGCCAGGCGATCTGGCTCGTCGCCGAACGCGAGATCGGCTCGAAGCTGCGCAGCAAGGCGTTCGTGATCTCGACCGCGATCCTGTTCCTCGGGGCGCTCGTGCTCGTGATCTGGGGAGGCTTCCAGGCCGCGAACAACAGCGGCACGCCCGTGGCTGTGACGAGCGACGCGATCGAGTACGTCGAGGGCCTCGACGGGCTCGACGTCACCGAGACGCCCGACCGCGCCGGCGCGAGCACCCTCGTCGAGAGCGGCGACGTCGACGCGGCGATCGTCGGCGACACGTCGTCGCCGACGGGATTCACGGTGATCGCCGAGTCGTCCGCGCCGACGCAGCTGATGCTGCAGCTGGCACAGCTGCCGCCGGTGGAGCTGCTGAGTCCCGAAGAGGGAAACGCCGCGCTCGCCTACATCGCGGCCGTCGGCTTCGGCATCGTGTTCCTGCTCGCGGCGTCGCTGTTCGGCGGCACCATCGCGCAGAGCGTCGTGGAAGAGAAGCAGACCCGCGTCGTCGAGCTGCTGATCTCGGCCATCCCGGTGCGCTCACTCCTGGCCGGCAAGGTCATCGGCAACACCGTCCTGGCCATGGGTCAGATCCTGATCCTCGCCGCCATCGCGATCATCGGGCTCACCGTGACAGACCAGACCGCGCTGCTGCAGGGACTCGGGGCTCCCATCGCCTGGTTCGCGATCTTCTTCCTGTTCGGCTTCATCCTGCTCGCGTCGCTGTTCGCCGCCGCCGCCTCGATGGTGTCGCGCCAGGAGGACATCGGCTCGACCACGATGCCGCTGACGATGCTCGTGATGGCGCCGTACTTCCTGGTCATCTTCTTCAACGACAACCCGCTGGTGCTCGCGATCATGTCGTACGTGCCGTTCTCGGCGCCCGTCGGCATGCCGATGCGCATCTTCCTCGGCGACGCGCAGTGGTGGGAGCCGCTCCTGTCGATCGCGATCCTGATCGGCACGTGCGTCGCCGCGATCTTCGTCGCCGCGCGCATCTACGAGAACTCGCTGCTGCGAATGGGCGGCCGGGTGAAGCTCTCGGAGGCGCTCGCCCGCTGAGCGGCTGCCACAGCGCGAGGAAGGATGCCGCGGCCCAGCGTGCTGCGCCGGGCCGCGGCTCCGTCAATCCGTTGCGGTCAGCCGCCCATCATCTGCGGGGCCATCTCGCCGACCGAGATGACGTTGCCCGCGGGATCGCGGAACCACGCGATGTCGGGCCCTCCCTCGAAGCCGCGCGAGATGCCCTTCTCGTCGGTGCCGTAGTCGGGGTCGCTGTAGATCTTCGTCGTGACCCCCCGTGCGTTGAGGTCGTCGACGGCGGCGTCGACGTCGTCCACGCTGAAGTTGAGGATCGTGAACACAGCCGGTTCATGGTCCTCCTTCGGATAGACGAAGACGTTACCGCCGCCGGGAAGGGCGATCGTGAAGCCGCCGCCCATCTCTTCGTACACGGTCACATCGAGCCCCAGGGTGTCGCGGTAGAACGCCGCGGCTTCGCCGATGTCGGGTACGGCGAAGCTCGAGAACGGCCGATCGGGTGTGAACATGACAGCCTCCCAGTCTGTATTCGACGCCCACGATCCTCCTGCGTGCCTTGCCTGTCCAGGGCATCGCCGGCGGCCATCGGGCGACCCTCGCGCAAGCCCCTGCCGCATCCTCTGGCGGGTGAATAGGTTGAGCCCATGGCCAACGAGACCACGCTTGTCATCCTCGGCGCCTCCGGCGACCTGACCTCGCGGCTGCTGCTGCCCGCGCTCGGACAGCTGCTCACGATGGAGCCGCATCGCCGCGTGCGGCTGCGCGGCGCCGGAATCGACGACTGGGATGACGAGCGATGGCGCGACACGGTGCGCAACTCGTTCGCATCGGGAGGGTTCGAGCAGGCGTTCGCCGCGGTCGCCGAGACGACCTACCAGCGCGCCGACATCACCGACCCCGGCGACCTCGAGCAGCTGATCGCCGACCCGAGCGGCCGAATCGCCCTCTACTTCGCCGTGCCCCCCGCCGTGGCCGCAGCCGCGTGCGAGGCCCTCGCGGACGTCACGATCCCCGAGGGGACGGTGCTCGCGCTCGAGAAGCCCTTCGGCGTCGATGAAGAGTCGGCCCGTCGGCTCAACGCGACGGTCACCGGCTTGGTGCCCGAAGAGCAGATCTTCCGCATCGACCACTTCCTCGGCCGGTCGACGACGCTGAACCTCCTGGGCGTACGGTTCACGAACCGCATGTTCGCGCCGGTGTGGTCGGCGCAGCACATCGAGTCGGTGGTGATCCGCTACGACGAGATGCTCGGGCTCGAAGGGCGCGCGGGCTACTACGACAAGGCGGGCGCCCTGGCCGACATGATCCAGAGCCACCTGCTGCAGGTCATGGCGGTGCTGGCGATGGAGCCGCCCGCCACCATCCACGAGCGCGACTTCCGCGACGCCACCGCCGCCGTGCTGCGGGCGACGCATGTGTGGCAGGACGACCCGGCGGCGGCGTCGCGCCGCGCCCGCTACACCGCCGGCACCGTGGGTGAGCGGCGACTGCCGTCGTACGTCGACGAGCCGGGCGTCGACTCCTCCCGCGACACCGAGACGCTGGCGGAGGTGACGTGCGAGGTGCGCAACGACCGCTGGCGCGGCGTGCCGTTCACCCTGCGCTCGGGCAAGGCGCTGGCGGGCAAGGACGGCGAGGTCGTCGTGACCTTCCGGCCGGTCAACCACGTCCCCGACGGACTCACGGGCGCCGCGCCCGGCGCGGTGCTGCGGTTCTCGCTCGGACCCGACCGCATGGACCTCGAGCTGAACGTCAACGGCGGCGACGATCCGTTCGAGCTCGAGCGGGCGACCCTGGAGGCCGACCTCGGGGCGGGCGCGCTCAAGGCGTACGGCGAGGTGCTGTCGGGCATCCTCGACGCTGACGCGATGCTCGCGGTGCGCGGCGACGCGGCCGAGCAGTCCTGGCGGATCGTCGACCCGGTGCTCGCGGCATGGCGAGCCGGCGACGTGCCGCTCGACGAGTACCCGGCCGGCTCACTCGGGCCCGAGCACTGGCCCCCGCTCCCCTGAGCCGGCACGGCTTCCGTCGCTGTCGGCTGCGCCCGCGGCCCGCTGCGCCGAACCGGCGCGCGGCGGGCATCGACCCGGCGCAGGGGGTCAGCGCTCGACGAGAATGCCGTCGGCGTCGGCCCACACGTGTCTGCCAGGAACCAACGCGACGCCCGCGATCGTCACCGGCACGTCGACCTCGCCGATGCCGGCCTTCGCGCTCTTGCGCGGGTTCGAGCCGAGCGCCTTGACCCCGATCGGCAGCTCGGCGATCGCCGCGCGGTCGCGGATGGCACCGAAGACGATGATCCCCGCCCAGCCGTTCTCGACCGCCGACGCCGCGATGAGATCGCCGACCAGCGCGGACTCGAGCGATCCGCCGCCGTCGATCACCAGCACCGCGCCGTCCCCGGGGGTGGCCAGCACCTCCTTGACGAGGGCGTTGTCGCGGTGGCATCGGACGGTCCGCACCGGGCCGTCGAAGGCGACACGGCCCCCGAGGTCGTGCAGCTGCAGGGCGAGCGAGTCCAGCTCGTCGCCGCGTTCGTCGTAGAGGTCTGCCGTCGCGATGCTCACCGGCCCAGGCTATGCGGGCGGCCGCGGGCCGCGGCATCCGTTCCGTCGTGAAGTTCTCGCACCTTTCCGCCGCCGCCAAGATCGTTGACTTGCCTCAGATGCACGCGACACGCCGTGTGCGCCGTACATCTGGGGCAAGTCGACCCGGATGGATGCCGGGACCGCCGGGTCGGGACGTGCGTCGGGTCGCGACGGGTCAGCGAGGGGCGGGCGGGTTCTCGTCGGGGTGCAGGGTGCTGAAGAACGAATAGGTGTCGCCGTCCGGGTCGGGGCCGCGCTCCTTGAACTCGTTGACGAGCTCATAGAGACGCTGCCGGAACTCGGCGAGGTGCTCGGGTGTGAGCTTCAGGCCCATCCACGTGCTGTCGAGGTCGTCGGGCGCGACGCCCTGGATCTGCTGCAGGAACGTCTCGATGAGCACCGGAGAGCCTTCCGGCATGGAGGTCCGCCACGACAGCCCGGTCGCCCGGTACGGCACCTCTCGCGCGCCCTGCGCTCCGGAGCGCTGCGGCTCGGCCGCGAGGTAGCCGGTCTGCACGAGCGTGCGCACGTGATGCAGCATCGTGCCCGGGTTCACGCCGAGCAGCCCCGCCAGCTCCTTGTTGGTGCGGGACTCGAAGGCGCAGAGCCGCAGCACGCGAAGCCGCAGCGGCGAGCTCAGCGCACGCATCCGAGCCTCGGCCTCGGGATCCCCGTGCCGCAGTTCGATCCGCTCTTCCCCGACATCCCCCATGGCGCCACCCTACGCCACTGATTGACAGAACTCAATCAGTGGCGCACACTGATTGACATGTCCCAATCAGATGAGCTTCGCGCGGCCGACGCCGCGCCCGCGGAGCTCTCCCCCGACACCCTCGCCGAAGCGCGTGCCGAGGCTGTGCCCACGCGCCCGGAGGCTCCCGGCGCCGACACCCTCGCCGAAGCGCGTGCCGAGGCGTCGACGCTCACATCACGGGCGGGTGCCGACGAGGCGGTGGAGGCGGATCAGGATGCCGCGGCCGGGCCCGCGACGACGACCACCGGCAAGGGCTCGCTGTGGCGCGACGCCAACTTCCTGACGCTGTGGGGCGGGCAGGCGCTCAGCCAGTTCGGCGCGCAGATCACCGAGCTGGCGATCCCGGTGCTCGCCGTGCTGATGCTGAACGCGACCGAGTGGGAGGTCGGCGTGCTCAACGCGGCGCAGGTCGCCGCCTTCCTCGTCGTCGGGCTTCCCGCCGGCGCCTGGATCGACCGCATGCGCAAGCGCCACGTCATGATCGCCGCGGACGGCGTCAGAGCCGTCGCTCTCGGCGCACTCCCCGTGCTCGCCCTCTTCGGCGCGCTCGAGATCTGGCACATGATCGTCGTGGCCCTGATCATGGGCGTCGCGACCGTGTTCTTCGACGTGTCGAATCAGAGCATCATCCCGTCGCTCGTGCGGACGAACCAGATCGCCGAAGCCAACGGCAAGCTGCAGTCGACAGAACAGCTGGCGGGCCTCGCGGGCCCCGCGGTCGGCGGGTGGCTGGTCGGGGTGCTCGCCGCTCCGCTGGCGATCTTCATCACCGTCGGCACGTACCTGGCCTCGTTCGTGGCGCTGCTGTTCACCCGCGACCACGAGCAGCTGCGCTCGCCCGAAGACCACAAGCCGCTCGTGCACGAGATCGGCGAGGGCCTGCGCTGGGTGTTCGGGAACCCGCTGCTGCGCCGCATCGTCGGCACGACCGGGGTCGCGAATTTCTTCGGAACGATGGCGACGACGCTGCTGCCGATCTTCGCGCTGCGCGAGCTCGGCCTGACGCCCCAGATGCTCGGCATCGTCTTCTCGCTGTCGGCGGTCGGCGGACTGCTCGGGGCGATCGCGACGCCGCGCATCGTGAAGCGGCTCGGCGAGGCGCGTGCGATCCCGATCAGCGCGATCGCGTTCTCCATCGCCCCGTTCTTCCTGCCCGCGATCTCGCTCGTACCGGCGCTCGCCTTCCCCCTGCTGGTGGTGCAGTACTTCGTGATGAGCTTCACGATCCTGCTCTACAACATCACGCAGGTGACCTTCCGTCAGCGCATCACCCCGCCGCGGCTCCTCGGTCGCATGAACGCCTCGATCCGGTTCGTCGTCTGGGGCGTCATGCCCATCGGCGCCCTCCTCGCAGGCGCCCTCGGCACCTGGATCGGCACCGTGCCCACCCTGTGGATCGCTGCGAGCGGCGAGCTGCTCGCGTGCCTCTTCGTCGTGATCGGGCCGTTCTGGAGCATGCGCGAGCTGCCCGACGCCCACGAGGACCACGCGACCGGCGGGCCGCCCGCAGCCGATGCCGAGGGCGGGGGCGGGGGCGGGGGCATCGAACAAGGGCGCTGAGCGCGGAGCGCGGGAGACTGTCGGATGCCTCGACCCGCCGCGCAAGGTCGGGTCGAGGCATCCGCTCTCGGAGCGCGGCGTCACGCTGATGCACACCGGCACTGCGCCCGGTACCTCACGGCCCGGATTCCGACAAGACGGTGCTGACGGGTGCCCGGGCGTGCTTAGGTTGCTCCATGACGGCGCGCATCGTCTCGATCGGCACGGCGGTCCCTGCCACCCGGATCCGGCAGGACGATGTCCGTGCGCTGTTCGCGGCGCAGGACGGCGTCGACCGCCTCACCCGGCGGCGCATCCAGGCGGTGTTCGACGCCTCGGCCATCGAACAGCGTCACACCGTCCTGACCGACCTGGCGACGCCACCCGGCCCGCGTGCCGCGGGCGTGCCTGCGTTCGTCGATGCGGAGGGGCGACTGCTCTCGCCCACGACCGGCACGCGCAACGACCTGTACATCGCCACAGCGCCCGCCCTGTCGGCGGAGGCGGCCCGCGAAGCTCTGCGCGACGGACGCGTCGAGCCGTCGTCCGTCACGCACGTGGTCACCGTGTCCTGCACGGGTCTGTTCGCGCCGGGACCGGACTATCGCCTCGTGCGCGACCTCGGCCTGAGTCCGACTGTCGAGCGCTGCCACCTGGGATTCATCGGGTGTGCGGCCGCGCTGCCGGCGCTC
The DNA here is from genome assembly GCF_010634885.1 of Microbacterium sp. B35-04. Taxonomy (NCBI): domain Bacteria; kingdom Bacillati; phylum Actinomycetota; class Actinomycetes; order Micrococcales; family Microbacteriaceae; genus Microbacterium; species Microbacterium sp. B35-04. Next base: position 8,348 of record NZ_MWLP01000064.1, read on the forward strand.
CGCGTCGCGACGGCGCTCGCCGCGACGCGGCCGGATGCCGTGGTGCTGGTGGTCTGCACCGAGCTCTGCTCGCTGCACGTGCGCGCCTCTGCCGATCCGCAGCAGATCGTCGCGGCATCCGTCTTCGCCGACGGGGCCGCCGCTGCGATCGTGACGGCGGACCCTGCCATCGGCCGCGCCGGCGGGCTCGACCTCGAACGCTTCGGCACCGCGCTCACCGACGAGGGCGAGACCGACATGGTGTGGACGATCGGCGACAACGGCTTCGAGATGGTGCTGTCGGCTGAGGTGCCGCGGATCATCGGGCGTGAGATCCAGGGTGCGGTGGCGCGGTTCCTGGGCGACGACGGCGAGCCGGCCGTGTGGGCCGTGCACCCGGGCGGGCGGAGCGTGCTCGATCGCGTCGAGACCGGGCTGGAGCTCGCCCCCGATGCACTGGATGCCTCGCGCGCCGTGCTGCGCGACTTCGGGAACATGTCGAGCGCGACGATCCTCTTCATCCTCGCGGCGCTGTTGCGCGACGACGCGGTGGGCGACGGCGCCCGCGTCGCCGGGCTGGCCTTCGGGCCGGGGCTCACCGTCGAATCGGCGCTCATGACGAAGCGGCGGGTGGCCGAAGCGGTGGACGACGACGTCGCCCTCACCTTTGCGGCATCCGCGTGAGGCCGGCGATGACCACCATCACGGTCGGCGAGCGCGCGGGAGGGCTGCGCTCTGCGCACGGTCTGTCACACGCTGCCGGCATGAGCCTGGGTGGCACGGTCGCATGAGCTTCGCCGTCCGCGACGAGCGCCTCGTCGAACTCATGGACGACCCGGAGTGCGATCCCGATCGACTGCGTGCGACGCTGCGCCGCTTCGGCACGATCAACCGCCTCGTCTCGGGGTGGGGTGCCGTGTACCGGCGCACCCTCGCTCCGCACCTGGCGACGCTCGGGCGCCCCGCACGCGTGCTCGACATCGGCTCGGGCGGCGGGGACCTCGTGGTGCGCCTGGCCGCGGCTGGCCGCCGCGACGGGCTCGACGTGCAGTGGACGGGGATCGACCCCGACCCGCGCTCGCACGAGGTGGCGCTCGAGCGCGGCAGCGTGGAGGGCGTGACGTTCCGCTGCGCGGAGGCCGCGACCCTGGTCGCGGAGGGCCACACGTTCGACGCGGTGCTGTCGAATCACGTGCTGCACCACCTCGGCGCCGACCTCCCGGCCTTCGTCGCGGAGTCGCTGGAGCTCTCCCGCGGACTGGTGCTGCACAGCGACATCGAGCGCTCACGCCTCGCCTACGGACTGTATGCCATCGGGATCACACCCTTCGCGCCGGGCACGTTCCTGCGCACCGACGGACTGCGGTCGATCCGGCGCAGCTACACGGCCACCGAGCTCGCGGCGGTGCTCGACGAGGCGATGCCCGGAACGTGGACCGTGCAGACGCCTGCGCCGTTCCGCGTGCTCGCGACGGGTCATGGCCGTGGCTGACGTCACGATCGTCGGCGCCGGGCCGGTCGGCACGCTGCTGGCGGGCGAGCTGCAGCGGCGCGGCGTCGAGGCGCGGCTGCTGGAGCGCCGGCCGGGGGCCGGCGACGGCACCCGGGCCATCGGCATCCACTCCCCCGTCCTGGCGGCGCTGGAACCGTCGGGACTCACCGAACGGCTGCTCGCCGAGGCCGTGCGGGTGGGGCGCGGTGAGGCGCGCAGCCGCGGACGACTGCTCGGCACCGTGCGCTTCGACGCCCTCACGGCGCGGTTCCCGTTCGTGGCGACGCTGCCGCAGACGTCCACCGAGGAGGCGCTCGGCGTCGATGCCCCCGAGCCGCTGCGCGGCGCGCGCGTCGTGGCCGTGATCCCGCAGGCGCGGGGGGTCGTGGTGCGGGCGACGCACCTCGGCCGCGTCATCGAGTTCGAGAGCCGCATCGTGGTCGTCGCGGGGGGCGGCGGTGCGCGCGACCTCGTCTACCGGCCGGGTCGCGTGACCGTCCGCGAGTACCGCGACCGCTATCTGATGACGGATGCCGCAGTCGACGGCCGACCCGACGACGAGGTCGCGGTGGTGCACCTCGACCGCGACGGCGTGCTCGAGTCGTTCCCGCTGCCCGGCGGCCTGCGCCGGTTCGTGGCCTGGGACGCCCCCGGTGGCGATGACGCGCCCGAGGCTCGCGCGGCGAGGCTGCGCGACGCCCTCACCCGTCGTGGCGAGGAGGCGGCCGCGAGCGCGGTGGAGACGGCGACCTCGTTCGGCGTCCGCCGGGTCGTCGCGCCGCGGCTGCGCAACGGGCGGGTGTTCGCGATCGGCGACACGGCGCATGAGGTCAGCCCGATCGGCGGTCAGGGCATGAACCTCGGTCTGCTCGACGCCGTGGGCCTGGCCCCGCTCCTCGCCTCGTGGATGCGCACGGGCGCCCAGCCCGACGCCGAGCTGCGGAGGTGGGAGGACCGCCGGCTGCGGTCGGCACGCGCGGCGGCCGCGATGGCGACCGTGAACACGGCGCTCGGCCGACCTCTGCCGCACACCGACGTGCTGCGCCGAACGGCTGTGCGCGCAATGCTCGCGGGCTCGTCCGGTCGCCTGTTCGCCCGCGCGTACGCGATGGACTTCGACGCCGACGCCTGACCGGCGTCCGGCCCGGAGCCGCGGCATCCGTCCCTTCCCGGTCTCTCGGGTTCGGGGCGCATGCCGTGCATTCGGGGCGCACCGTATGCGCCCCAAACGCACCGGCTGCGCCCCAAACCCCTGCAGGGACCGTGCGTCAGCCGGCGAGCGCGCTGCCCGAAGCGACGAGCTGGGTGGCGAGGAGGAGGGCGGCGAGCATCACCAGCCGGAACAGCGCCCGACTCGGCGGCCGCGTGATCGCCCGCCATGCGGTGACCGCCGCGACGGCGACGACCGCCGTGAAGAAGACCCACGACACGGTCGAGACCGCGCCGAGATCGCCGCCCACCGCCCCCAGCAGCACGGCGATCGCACCGCCGACCACCGCGAGCGCGGCGGTGACCGCCGACGCGCGGGGACCGAGCCGGTGCGGAAGGCCGCGCACGCCGGTGCGGGCGTCGTCGTCGAGGTCGGGCAGGACATTGGTGAGGTGCACGGCAGCGCCGAGCGCCGCACCGGCGATCCATGCCCAGCCGGCGGCGAAGGTCGGGTCGGGAGCCGAGAGGGTCGCGAGCGACGGAAAGATCCCGAAGCTCACCAGGAAGGGGACGATCGACCAGGGCGTCGACTTCAGCCCGGCGTTATACGCCCACGCGGAGCCGAGGGCGAGGGCGTGCGCGGCGAGCATCCGCCAGCCCAGCGGCACCGAGAGCGCCAGCGCGAGCACGAGCAGAACGAGTGCGGCCGCCCACGCGACGCCGCCGGTGACGTCGCCCCGCGCGAGGGGCTTGTCGGTGCGGCCGACCTCTCGGTCGCGGGCCGCGTCGAATGCGTCGTTCGAGATTCCCACCGACAGCTGGCCGGCGAACACCGAGGCGGTCAGCAGCGCGATGCGCCAGAGATCGAGCCCGGTAACGATGCCGAGGGCGAGCGCGAGCACGGTCACGACGAGCGTCGGCCCGGGATGCGAGGAGCCCCACAGGGCACGGACGGTGCGCACGCTCGATGCTCTCACGCGCACGAGCGGAGGGGAGTCCTCCGCTCCGCCCGCGCGAAAAGCCTGGTCGGCATGGCCGACACGCCGGTGACGGATGCCGCACGCCGGCGTGTCGCGTGACCGGCCCGCTTTTTCGCACCACGACTCGCCACGCGGCGGCGCGGCTCGCCGACCTCAGTCGTCGAGCAGCTCGGCCTCGATCACGTCCTCGTCGTCCGCGGCCGGCTCGGCCGCGGCGGGGCCGTCGCTGGTCAGCACCAGCGACGAGCCGTCGGCCGCGACATCCACCCGCACGACGTCGCCGTCGCGCACCCCGCCCGACAGGAGCGCCATGGCGAGGCGGTCCTGGATCTCGGACTGGATCAGCCGGCGCAGCGGCCGTGCGCCGAACACCGGGTCGTACCCGCGCTCGGCGAGCCAGGCACGGGCGTCCGGGGTCACGGCGAGCGTGAGACGGCGATCCTTCAGGCGCCGCTGCAGTGCGAAGACCGCGAGCTCCACGATCTGCGCGAGGTCGTCTTCACTGAGCGCCGAGAACATCACGATGTCGTCGAGCCGGTTGAGGAACTCGGGCTTGAACGCCTGACGGACGATGCCCATGACCGCGTCGCGCTTCTGCTCGACCGACAGCGTCGGGTCGATGAGGATCGGCGAACCCAGGTTCGACGTCAGCACCAGGATCACGTTGGTGAAGTCGACCGTGCGGCCTTGGCCGTCGGTGAGGCGCCCGTCGTCCATGACCTGCAGCAGCACGTCGAAGACCTCGGGGTGCGCCTTCTCGACCTCGTCGAGCAGCACCACCGAGTAAGGACGCCGTCGCACGGCCTCGGTCAACTGCCCGCCCTGCTCGTAGCCGATGTACCCGGGAGGGGCGCCGACCAGGCGCGAGACCGTGTGCTTCTCGCCGTACTCCGACATGTCGATGCGCACCATGGCGTGCTCGTCGTCGAAGAGGAACTCGGCGAGCGCCTTGGCGAGCTCGGTCTTGCCGACGCCGGTCGGACCGAGGAAGAGGAACGAGCCGGTCGGACGGCCGGGGTCGCTGATGCCGGCGCGCGAGCGGCGCACGGCATCCGACACCGCCTTCACGGCCTGCTTCTGCCCGATGAGGCGCTTGCCCAGCTCGGCCTCGAGGTGCAGCAGCTTCTCGGTCTCGCCCTGCAGCAGCCGGCCGACCGGGATGCCGGTCCACGCCGCGATGACGGCCGCGATGTCCTCGTCGGTGACCTGATCGTTGACCATGCGGTCGCCCGCCGGCTCGTCGCGCTCGGCCTCGACGAGCTGACGCTCGAGCGCCGGGATCTCGGCGTACAGCAGGCGCGACGCCTTCTCGAGGTTGCCCTCGCGCTGCGCGCGCTCGGCCTCCATCCGGGCGGCGTCGAGCTTGGTCTTGAGGTCTCCGACGCGGTTCAGCGATGCGCGCTCGCGCTCCCAGCGGCCCTGCAGCTCGCCGAGCTTCTCCTGCTCGGTGCGCAACGTCTCACGGAGCGCCGCGAGACGCTCCTTCGAGGCCTCGTCCTTCTCCTTCTTCAGCGCGAGCTCCTCGAGCTTCAGCCGGTCGACGTGGCGGCGCAGCTCGTCGATCTCGAGCGGCGCCGAGTCGATCTCCATGCGCAGCCGCGACGCGGCCTCGTCGATGAGGTCGATGGCCTTGTCGGGCAGCTGGCGGCTCGGGATGTAGCGATGGCTGAGGGATGCCGCGGCCACGAGCGCGGCATCCGCGATCGCCACCTTGTGGTGGGCCTCGTACCGCTCCTTGAGCCCGCGGAGGATCGCGACGGTGTCTTCGACGCTCGGCTCGCCGACGTAGACCTGCTGGAAGCGGCGCTCGAGCGCGGCATCCTTCTCGATGAACTCCCGGTACTCGTTGAGCGTCGTCGCACCGATCATGCGCAGCTCACCGCGCGCGAGCATGGGCTTGAGCATGTTGGATGCCGCAACCGACCCCTCGCCGCCGCCCGCGCCCATGAGCACGTGCAGCTCGTCGATGAACGTGATGACACGTCCGTCGGACTCGGTGATCTCCTTGAGGACGCTCTTGAGTCGCTCCTCGAACTGGCCGCGGTACATGGCACCGGCGACGAGCGCCGAGATGTCGAGGGTGACGAGCTCCTTGTTCTTGAGCGACTCGGCGACGTCGCCCGCGACGATGCGCTGAGCGAGGCCCTCGACGACGGCGGTCTTGCCGACGCCGGGCTCGCCGATGAGCACGGGGTTGTTCTTCGTGCGGCGGGTCAGCACCTGGCTGACGCGCCGGATCTCGCTGTCTCGCCCGATGACGGGGTCGAGCTTGCCCTGACGGGCGCGGTCGGTGAGGTTGATGCCGAACTGCTCGAGAGCGCTCTGCGCGTCCTCCTGCCCGGGCTGTTGTGTGGCGTTCATCTGTCTCCTGAAATCTGTGGGTGCGAAACTTGAGTCGCGTTGGCTCAAGTTTACCAGCGTGCGGGGTGCCGAATCAACGTCGCCTCAGGCCTCGATCTCCGTCAGCGCGTCGGCGTACGCGCGGCGCAGGCCTTCTCCGACCCACTCGGAGCCGCGATAGACGTTGTCCTCCCCGATGTCGGCGGTGAGTCCGCCGGCGGCCAGATGCGCGATGACCCGCTCCTCGCTGGCGACCACTTTGAGCGTCGAGTCGGCGTCGCGCAGCTGGTGTGCGAACCGGCGCAGCACCTCGACGTGCGAGAGGCCGATCTCATCGGTGCCGCGCAACCGCACGATGACCACCGCACCGCTCGACTCGCGGCTGACATCGGGCAGCTGGCGCTCGAAGACCGGCGCGCTCGCGAAGAAGAGGCTGCCGTAGGGCTGGAGCACCAGCACCTCCCCCGGCGGGACGACGGGCGGCGGGTCGCTCTCGCGCATGCGGCCGTCGCCGGCGAGATGCACGGCGCGCACGCGCACGCTGTTGGACTGCTCGGCGACGTACAGGATGACGCCGAGCCCGACCCCGACCAGCACCGCGAACTGCAGCGGGATGATCAGGGTCAGCCCGAAGGTGACGCCCATGATCGCCGTCGGCAGGGCGCCCGACCTGACCACCGAGTAGATGCGACTCGGTTTGACCGCGCGCCACCCCACGACCATCAGCAGGCCCGCCAGCGCCGGCATCGCGACGAACGACACCAGATCGGCGGCGACGAACACCACGACGGCCATGACGGCGCCCGCGATGAAGAGCGACAGACGGGTCTTCGCGCCGGCCTGCACGATCAACGAGGATCCCGACATCGACCCGCCGACCGGCATCCCCTGGAACAGGCCCGACACGACGTTGCCGAGCCCCTGTCCGAGGAAGTCGCGGTTGGCATCGGCGCGCTTCCCGTCGGCGGTCGGGATGCCCGCGGACACGGCGGCCCCCTGCACGAGGCCGATGAAGGCCAGCGACAGCGCCGGGATCAGCAGCGCCGGGACGTCGGCGATGCTCGGCAGCACCGGCGCGGGCAGCCCGCGCGGGACCTCGACGATGTCGCGCAGCAGCACCACCGTGCTGTTCACCCACGTGTTCAGCATCACCGCGCACACCGAGCCCAGGATCACGGCGACGACCAGGCCCATGCTGCCGACCCGCGTGGGCAGGAGCACGACGATCACGAGCACCGAGATCGCGCCGACGATGAGCGACGGGATGCTCCACTGCCCGATGTGCAGGAACACGTCGATCGTCTTGAGCAGCCGGTTGGGGCCTTCGGCCTGATAGCCGGTGAAGTTCGACAGCTGGCCGAGCACGATGTTCACGCCGATCGCCGTGACGAATCCGGTCATGACCGCGGTGGGCACGAAGCTGATGAGGCGGCCGCCACGCAGGAACCCGGCGACGACCATGACGATCCCGGTGAGGATCGCGAGCGTGAAGAGCCCCCGATCCGGGTCGGGAAGCGTGCCGAGTTCCGCATCCGAGACGACGAGTGCCATCGCACTGGTCGCCTGCACCGCCATGAACGCGCTGCTGGTGAGCGCGGCCGCACCGACCATGCCGAACAGGTAGCCGTAGAGCCCGGCCAGGGGGTTCACGCCGGCGAGAAGCCCGGCCGCCAAGCCGTCGGGAACCGCCTCGATGCCGAGGATGACGCCCGCGACGGCGTCCTTGCGCAGGGTCTTGCGCGAGAACCACGTACGCGGATGGAAGGCCACGGTCTCACGCTAACGAAGGCGGGACGATTCCACCCGACATCCTTCGCGCGGGCGCGACGCCCGCGCATTCCATGGAGCTGAGCCGGGCACATGACGCCATGCGTCCGCCGATGACCTCCGCGAACACCGCGGAAAGAAATGCACTCAGGATTCTCCCAGGTTCGCTAGTGTGTGCCGCAAGTGCTTCAGAGCACCCCTGTGGTGCGGGTCGGATTCCCTCATCGCACCGGTTTCTCGCCGAACGAAGGGTTCTTCACATGACAGACAACACGACTACGACCGGCTGGGCAGGATGGGGCGTGTTCACCGCCGTCCTCCTGATCGTCGCGGGCGCCATCGACGCGTTCCACGGCCTCCAGGCTCTCATCGGCCCCGACACCGCCTACTTCGTGGGCGAGTCCGGCGCCTTCTCCATCGACATCCAGGGCTGGGGATGGTGGCACCTCATCGCGGGCGTCCTGCTCATCCTCGTGGGCATCGCCCTGCTCGGCGGTGCGAAGTGGGCGCGCGTCACGGCGATCGTGCTCGTCTCGATCAACGCCATCGGGCAGCTCTCGCTCATCGCCGCCCAGCCGTGGCTGTCGCTCTCGGTGCTCGCCCTCGACGTGATCGTGATCTACGCGCTCACCGTCCACGGCCGCGAGATCGACGCACGCCGCGCATAGCTACGTGAGGGCGCGGTGCTCGAACGCACCGCGCCCTGCTCACGCCACGGATTCGAGCACGGTCCCCACGCCTTCTCCACGCATCGCTGGCGCGATGCGCGGAGCCTCCGGGCGCGTGGGCCCAGCCCCGGCCACCGCTTCGGCGGCGGTCGGGGCATCCGTCATCTCGTCCTCGTGGCACGCGAACCGCGAGCGGTACGCGGTCGGGGTGGTGCCGAGCACGCGCGCGAAGTTCTGCCGCAGGACGGCCGCCGAGCCGAACCCGCTCTCGTACGCGATGCGGTCGAGGCCGAGGTCCGTCTTCTCGAGCAGGCGCTGAGCGTGGATGATCCGCTGCCGGGCGAGCCACGCCGCCGGCGTCGCACCGTGATCGGCCTTGAAGCGCCGGGCGAAGGTGCGCGGAGACATGTGCGCCTTGGACGCGAGCTGGTCGACCGTGAGCTCGAGCCGCAGGTTGTCGAGCATCCAGTCGGTGACCGGCGCGAGCGACAGCGACGTGGTGGCCGGCAGCGGGTTGGCGATGAACTGCGCCTGTCCGCCGTCGCGCTGCGGCGGCACGACCATGCGTCGGGCGATGATGTTGGTCAGCTCGGCACCCAGCTCCTGACGCAGCAGGTGCAGGCAGGCGTCGAGGCCTGCGGCGGTGCCCGCGCTCGTGATGATGCGGCCGTCCTGCACGTAGAGCACGTCGGGGTCGACGTCGATCTGCGGGTACATCTCCGTCATCTTCTTCGCGTACATCCAGTGCGTCGTGGCGCGGCGCCCGTCGAGCACGCCCGAGGCGGCGAGCACGAACGACCCGCTGCAGACGCTCAGCACCCAGGCGCCGCGGGCCACCGCGGCGCGGATCACGTCGAGCACGCGCTCGTCGATGCGGCCCCAGTACTGATGCGGAATCGGCGACACCACGACGAGATCCGCCTCGTAGGCGAACGACAGGTCGTCATGGACGTTGATCGAGAAACCCATCTTCGACTCCACGACGCCGGGATCGGGCGTGACCACGCGGAAGTCGAAGTTCGGAATTCCGTCGTCCGAACGGTCGAGGCCGAACGCCTCGCACGCGACCCCGAACTCGAACGGCGCGAAGCCCTCCGTGACGATGCAGGCGACGGTGTGCATGCGGACCTCCTGTGTGGCGCATCCGTGGGTGCGGTTCCGGTGTGGCAGTTTTCCTGCGCTTCATGGCCATTCTGCCACTCGTGGCAGTTCCTCCGCAAGCGTAGCGTTTCTGCCATGTTCATCGTGATTCTTCTTGCAGCACTGTCCGCGGTGGCCCTCGGCTCGACGATCGCCGCCCTCCGCTCCGACGGGTACCGTCGGACCCCCATCGATCCCACCCGCCTCTACTGACTCGCCTCCACTGACCCGCCTCTGGGCCCCGTCAGGAATCGCGAAAGGGTAGATTTCCGCAACCGCGAAGCGTGCGGAGATCTCCCCTCTCGCGATTCCGAGGGTCAGGCGGTGACGCGCTCGTAGACCGCGACCATGGCCGCGGTCCGCGACGACTGCCGGAACCGTTCGCGGATCGTCGGGTTGGGAACGCGGGGCGTTCCGACAGCGATATCGGATGCCGCCGCCCGCAGCGCGTCCGCGAGCGCGGTGACCGAGTCGTCGGCGCCGCCTGGACCGGGCGCGTCGCCGCCTGGACCGGGCGCGTCGCCGTCGGCCACCGCCCAATAGCCCGACCCCAGCTCGGCGGCGAGGTCGGGGTCGCTCACGACCGACGGCGTCCCGAGCGACGCGGCCTCGAAGATCGTCATGCCCTGCGTCTCGAAGCCGATCGAAGTCTGCACGACGGCGTCGGCGGCGGCGATGCGCCGCAGGGTCTGGGCGTACGGCATCCGTCCCGCGAACGTGACCGTCGCACGCGGGCGGAGTCCCTCGACCAGGCGCCGGGCGGCGCGCAGCTGCCCGCCGCCCCCGATGATCTCGACGTCGGCGTCGACGCCCGACGCGGCGAGCGCCTCGAGGAAGGGCAGCAGTCGCTTCTCGGGGCTCATGCGCCCGAGCCAGACGAACCGCGGCCGCCCGGGAGCGCGTGCGGAAAGACGGGCCGATTCGTCCGACGCGCCGGTGACGGATGCCGCGCCGCGCCGTGTCGCGTCATCGCCCCGCTTTTCCGCACGCGTTGAGGCCTCGGCGAGCACCTCGTCGAGCACGTCGTCGTCGATGCCGTTCCAGATCACATCGACGGCGGGCACGGACGGCGGGGCATCGAGGTGCGGTGCCACCATGCGGCGGCCTCCGGGCACCGCGCCGTGCGCCTCGAGCCGTCGGGCGAAATGCGATGACGGAGCGGTGACCGCGTCCGACCGGCCCGCGAACCGGCGCAGGTACGCCCAGCCGTCGCGGCCGACCGGCTTGCCCTCCATGAAGACGCCGAGCGCCCGGCGCTGCCAGGCGTTGAGCACCCGGAGCACGAGCTTCGGGAAGGGCGCCGTCGCCTCGATCCCCACATCGACGCGGTTGTGCATCGTGTGCACCACGGGAAGGCCGTGACGCCGCGCGAAGCGATGCCCGATGTAGGCGCCCCAGAAGTCGGCCTGCACGTGCACCACATCGACCCGCGGCCGCCCGGTGTCGGCGATGAGGCGCCGGAGTGCGGCATCCAGCCATCGATCCGTGCGGCGCCCCGGCCAGGTCATCGAATACTCGCGGTCGAGCGTGATCGGGATCGAGGGAAGGTCGAGGTACGACGGATCGGCTCCGGCCACCTGCCGGGCCCGCGCGCCGTGCATCCTCGGTGCGACGATCGTGACGGTGTGCCCGGCCTTCTCGAGGAATCGCCGCTGCAGCCGCATCGAGACCTGCGCGCCGCCGAGGGTCTCAGCGTGCTGGTCGCCGAACATCACGACGTGCACGGTGGCTACTCGGGCAGCGGTTCGTCGCGGTACAGCGCCTCGAACGTGTCGAGAGTGCGGCGCATGTCGTGCACCTTGACGCCCTCGAGCGACGCCCGCTGCATGCGCTCGCGCTCCTCGGGCGTCTGCGTCAGCACCGTCGTCAGCTTGGCAGCGAGATCGTCGACATCACCGGGGCGGAACAGGTAGCCGTTCTCGCCGTCGTGCACGAGGTGCGGAAGCGCGACCGCGTCGGCGGCGACGATCGGCAGGCCGGACGCCATCGCCTCCATCGTCGCGATCGACTGCAGTTCGGCGATCGAGGCGATCACGAAGGCGCTCGCGTCGGTCAGGAACGACCGCAGCTCTTCGTCGGTGGTGTGCCCGTGGAAGTGGACGCGGTCGCTGATGCCGAGGTCGGAGGCCAGCTGCTCGAGGTTGCGGCGCTGGTCGCCACTGCCGACGATGTCGAAGCGCACGTCGAGCGCGGGATCGAGCTGCGCGATCGCGCGCAGCACGACGTCGATCTGCTTCTCGGTCGTGAGACGGCCCACGAACACCAGGCGGTGCGCCTCGCGCGGAGAGAGGTCGGCCGTGTAGTTCGAGGCGTCGATGCCGCAGCTGACGGGGACGACGCCCTGGACGTCGATCGTGCGCTCGAGGAACTCGGCTGCCTTGCGGGTCGGGGTCGTGACGGCGCGGGTCATCCTGAACGTGCGCTCGGCGTCCTGCCACGCGAGCTTGACGGCGTAGCGGGTCCATGAGGCGGGGAGGATGGTGAAGTCGAGCACGTTCTCGGCCATGACGTGATTGGTGGCCACGACGGGGATGCCGCGCTTGCGCGCCTCACGCGTGAGACCGCGCCCGATCACGATGTGCGACTGACTGTGCACCACGTCGGGCTTCACCTTGTCGAGCACGCGGCGCGCGTAGTACTTCGAGCGGAACGGCATGACGAACGTCAGCCAGTCGTGCGGATACCAGCGCCACGACGGCAGGCGGTGCATCGTCATCGGCTGCCCCTCGATCACCTCGGTGAACGTGCCGTGCTCGCGGTGGGTCCTGCTGGGCGCCATCACGTGCACCTCGTGGCCACGGCTCACCAGTCCGGCGGCGAGGCGCTCGGCGAAGCGGGCGGCGCCGTTCACGTGGGGAAGGAAGGTGTCGGCGCCGATGAGGATCTTCAGCGGTCGAGAGGTCGCGGCGGGGGTGTCGTCGGGCGTCGCAGGATCGGTCACGGGGTTGGGGCCTGTCTGTGCGGCGGGCGGGCGGCGGGGGGCGGTCGCCGCGCGGAACCACTGTACCCGAGGCTTCCCGGGGCCTCTCCAGGAACGCGCCGCGCACGGGCCGTACCCTGGTCGCATGCCCCGTCTGCAGGCCGACGCCGACCCGAACCTCTGGGTGCCCGTGACCGAGTCGCTCGGCTTCCGCGGGCGCCGCCACCGCAAGGCGGCGATACGGATGCTGCTCAGCCAGGCCGGCAGTGCCCTCCGCGGTCCCGCGGGCGAAGAGTCCCCGGAGGGCGCTGCGACGGGCTCGGCGACCACTGGTCCGCGTCCGGGACGCGGCGTCGCGGCCTGGGCGATGAGCCAGGCGGCGCCCTTCCTCATGCGCAAGGCGGCCGGCCGCGTGCTGGTCTGGGTCTGGAAGGCGGACGCCGAGCTGGTCGTCGTCATGGCGCAGATCCAGCAGGCCACGAACGATCTGCGCGCCGCGCGGGCGATGATGCCGATGGAGTACGACGACACCGAGTCGTTCCGCAACCCCTACCTCGGCGTCGGCGAGAAGCTCGAGGTGTCGCTGCCGCCGGATCCCCGCACCCCGCCGTTCGCGACGTACACCTGGGACACCGGCACGCACTTCGTCACGGTGACGGCGGTGTGCTCCGATCGGGGGCGTTTCGGCACCGTGATCGGCAGCGTCGACGACCTCGCACGCACGCTGCGGATCGTCGACGACCTGGCCGTCGGCGAGTCGCCCGAGGTGCTGCGCATCGAGCCGAAGAACTGAGGAAGTTCCGCGACGTGACCGAGCTCCGGCATCCCGCCGCCCATCGCCCGCTCCGGATCGGCGTGCAGCTGGCGCCGCAGCACGCCCCGTACACCTCGTACCGCGAGGCAGTGCTGCGCGCGGAGGATCTCGGCGTCGACGCGATCTTCAACTGGGACCACTTCCTCCCACTCACCGAGCCGATGGACGCCGAGCACTTCGAGGCGTGGACGGTGCTCGCCGCGATGGCCGAGCAGACGGAGCGCGTCGAGTTCGGTCCGCTCGTCAACTGCAGCTCGTACCGCAACCCCGACCTGCAGGCCGACATGGCCCGCACGGTCGACCACATCAGTGCCCGCGCGACGGGCACCGGCCGGCTCATCTTCGGCACCGGCTCGGGCTGGGCGCAGCCCGACTACGACGCGTACGGCTACGAGTTCGGCACCGTCGGCTCGCGCCTGGATGCACTCGCGGACGATCTGCCGCGCATCCGCTCACGCTGGGATCGGCTCAACCCCGCGCCTACGCGGCGGATCCCGATCCTCATCGGCGGTCAGGGCGAGCGCAAGACGCTCCGGATGGTCGCGCAGCACGCCGACATCTGGCACACCTTCACCCGGCTCGACGACATGCCGCGCAAGATCGGCGTGCTCCACGACTGGTGCGCGCGGGAGGGCCGCGACCCCGCCGAGATCGAGCTGTCGACCGGGTACACGATCCGCGGCTTCGGTCCGCTTCTCGAGACGGATGCCGCTCCCCGCCTCTACGAGCTGGGCTTCCGCCTCATCATCCCGGCGATCGACGGCCCCGACTACGACCTCTCGCCGCTCAGGCCCCTGCTGGAGTGGCGCGACCGGGTCAACGGCGCCTGAGCGCAGCGGACCGGTACGGTAGCGAGGTCCGCCGTCGCTCGACATCCTCAGGAGGCAGCCCATGGGCGCCGTCATCGGAGACATCCTCACGCTCGCCCTCGGTGTCGCGATCAGCCCGATCCCGATCATCGCGGCCATCCTGATGCTGCTGTCCCCCAAGGCGCGGGTGACCGGAACCGGCTTCCTGCTCGGCTGGGTGCTCGGGATCGTCGTCGCGGTCACGGTCTTCACGCTGCTCTCGTCGATCCTGCCGGCAGAGGAGGAGGACGCCTCGCAGCCGATCAAGGGCGTCATCCAGCTCGTCCTGGGCGCGCTGCTGCTGCTTCTCGCCGTGCGCCAGTGGCGCGGCCGGCCGAAGGCGGGAGAAGAGCCGGCGATGCCCAAGTGGATGCAGGCGATCGACACCATCACCTTCCCCAAGGCCCTCGGCCTCGGCTTCCTGCTGTCGGCGGTCAACCCGAAGAACCTGCTGCTGGCGGCGAGCGCCGGCGTGACCATTGGCGCCGCCGGCCTCGACGCGGGCTCGATCGTGGTCGTGATCGCAGTGTTCACGCTGATCGCGGCATCCACGGTCCTCGTTCCCGTCGTCGGCTACCTGCTCGCGGCCGACAAGCTGCGCGGCCCGCTCGACGCGCTGCGCGGCTGGCTCGCGAAGGAGAACGCGGTCATCATGGCCGTGCTGCTGGTGGTCATCGGCGTCGCGATCATCGGCAAGGGCATCGGCAGCTTCTGACCCCGCGCGCAGGCCGTCCGGCCCTGCGGGCCGGTTACGGTGGACCGGTGACTGCGGTGACCCACGACCAGGTGCTCCTCGACGGCGGCGTGTTCCGCATGGGGTCGGACGAGTTCTACCCGGACGAGCGCCCGGTGCATGAGCGCGAGGTCGCGCCGTTCCGCATCGACCGGTACTCGGTGACGAACGAGCAGTACGCGGCGTTCGTCGGCGACACCGGCTACGTCACCGTCGCGGAGCGCGAGCTCGATCCGGCCGCCTTCCCGGGTGCCGACGCCGCCGAACTCGTCCCCGGCGCCATGGTGTTCACGCCCACGTCCGGCCCGGTCGACCTGCAGAACTGGCGCGGCTGGTGGCGCTGGCAGCCCGGCGCATACTGGCGCCGGCCGTTCGGACCGGATTCGTCCATCGACGAGCGGATGCGGCATCCCGTCGTCCACATCGCCTTCGAAGACGCCGCGGCCTATGCCGAATGGGCCGGCCTGCGCCTGCCGACCGAGGCCGAGCACGAGTACGCCGCCCGCGGCGGGCTCGACGGCCG
>NZ_MWLP01000065.1:0-25605 GCF_010634885.1 Microbacterium sp. B35-04
GATCATCTACCCCGGCCAGGCGCTCAAGATCCCGGCATCCGTCCCCTCCGTTCCCGGGCTGACCGCCGAGCAGGTCGGCAACGCGCAGCTGATCGTGCGCATCGGTCGCGAGCTGGGCGTGTCGGACCGCGCCATCGCGATCGCCCTCGGAACCGCGATGCAGGAGTCTTCGCTGCGCAACGTGACGTGGGGCGACCGCGATTCGCTCGGCCTGTTCCAGCAGCGCCCGAGCTACGGGTGGGGCACCGAGGCGGAGGTTCAGGATGCCGCACGCGCGACCCGCGCCTTCTTCGGAGGGTCCGGCGACCCGAACGGCGACCGCACCCGCGGCCTGCGCGACATCCCCGGCTGGGAGGCCCTCACGTTCACCCAGGCGGCGCAGGCGGTGCAGATCTCTGCATACCCCGACGCGTACGCGAAGTGGGAGGCACCGGCGCATGCGTGGCTCGCGGCGCTCGGGTGAACGCGATCCGGAACCGTCACATTACGATCTCGCGGGGTGAGCCGCTCCGCATCCTCGCAGGCCCGCGTCCGTAGACTCTCAGCGTGAGCACGAGTCAGCAGACGGACCCGCTGATCGGCCGTCTCGTCGACGGCCGGTACCGGGTGCGTGCTCGCATCGCCCGAGGGGGCATGGCGACCGTGTACGTCGCGACCGATCTGCGCCTCGAGCGCCGTGTGGCGCTCAAGGTGATGCACGGCCATCTGAGCGACGACACCGTGTTCCAGAGCCGGTTCATCCAGGAGGCCCGCGCGGCCGCCCGGCTGGCCGACCCGAACGTGGTCAACGTGTTCGACCAGGGCCAGGACGGCGACATGGCCTACCTCGTCATGGAGTACCTCCCCGGCATCACGCTGCGCGAACTCCTGCGCGAGCAGCGCCGGCTGACCGTGCCGCAGGCGGTGTCGATCCTGGACGCCGTGCTGTCGGGCCTCGCCGCCGCGCACCGGGCCGGCATCGTGCACCGCGACGTCAAGCCCGAGAACGTACTCCTCGCCGAGGACGGGCGCATCAAGATCGGCGACTTCGGGCTGGCGCGGGCGACCACGGCGAACACCGCGTCGGGTGCGCAGCTGCTGGGCACGATCGCGTACCTGGCGCCTGAGCTCGTCACCCGCGGCACCGCAGACGCGCGCAGTGACATCTATGCCATCGGCATCATGCTCTACGAGATGCTCACCGGGGAGCAGCCCTACAAGGGCGAGCAGCCGATGCAGATCGCCTTCCAGCACGCGACCGACTCCGTCCCTCGCCCGAGCGTGAAGAACCCGGGCGTGCCCGAGCAGCTCGACGAGCTGGTGCTCTGGGCGACCGAGAAGTCGCCCGACGAGCGGCCCCTCGACGCACGCGAGATGCTGCAGCGTCTGCGCGACATCGAGCGCGAGCTGGGCGTCTCCCCCGTGGTGGCACGCACCGGTCCGATCGGGATCGTCCGCGACGACACCGCGCCGACCGGCGAGCTCACCGCCGTGCTCCCCAGCACCGCCACCGGACCCACGACCGCGATGGAAGAGGTCGACAACGCCGGCCGGCTCCGTCGCGCCACCCAGCGCCGCCGCTCACGGGGCGCGTGGCTCATCGTGCTCGCACTGCTGCTCGCGACGCTTGCGGGCGGCCTCGGGTGGTGGTTCGGCTCGGGACCGGGGTCTCTGGTCGCGGTCGCCGATGTCACGGGGAAGACCTTCGAAGAGGCATCCGAGATCCTCCGCGCGGACTCGCTGGTGGCCGTGCAGCAGGGTGAGAACAGCCTCGAGGTCGCCGCAGGACAGGTCATCCGCACGAACCCCCCGCAGGGCACACGCGTCGACAAGGACACCGAGGTGAACGTCTTCGTCTCGCTCGGGCCGGCCGAGGCGACCTTCGCGTCGTTCGCCGGCATGTCCGAGGCCGACGCGCGCGCCGTGCTGAGCGAGAAGTCCGTTCAGACCGTCGAGGAGAACAGCGAGTTCTTCAGCGACCAGGCACCCGACACGGTCCTCGGCGTGGCGATCCGACCCGCCGGCGGGGCCGACGACGGGTCGCAGGACGTCGCCTGCCTGGACGGGTGCGTCGTTCACGAGGGCGACACCGCGCGCCTGTCGGTGTCTGTGGGGCCGGTGCCCGATGTCGTCGACCAGAGCGAAGGCTCGGCCCGCAGCGAACTGGAGGGCGTCGGCCTCCTCGTCGCCGAAGACAGCGCGACCGACACGAGCGAGACGATCGAAGAGGGACGCGTCATCGGTGTGAGCGGGCCGGAGGATCGGCCGTGGGCACCCGGTGACACCGTGACCCTCGTCGTGTCGACCGGTCCCCCGCTGTTCGAGGTTCCCGACGTGGTCGGGGACAGCCGCGACGAGGCGATCGAGAAGCTCGAAGCAGCCGGATTCCAGGTCGACTACGCCGCGTTCTTCGGCGTCGTTCCCAACGACATCACCGAGGTGACGGCATCCGACCCGGCCGCGGGAGAGCTGCGAGTGCGCGGCACGCGCGTTTACATCCAGCTCACCGTGACCGGCTGACCGGTCGTCCGGCGAGGTCAGCCACCCAGAGACAGCGAAGATCCCTGGATGCCTCGGCCGAGGCATCCAGGGATCTTCTGCGTGTCAGGCGCGAGCGGTGAGCTTCTCGAGCTCTTCGGCGACGAGAAACGCCAGCTCGAGCGACTGCATGTGGTTCAGGCGCGGGTCGCAGAGCGACTCGTAACGCGTCGCGAGTGCGGCCTCGTCGATCTCTTCCGACCCGCCGAGGCATTCGGTGACGTCGTCTCCGGTGAGCTCGACGTGGATCCCGCCCGGGAAGGTGCCGACGGCCCGGTGCGCGTCGAAGAACCCGCGCACCTCGTCGACGACGTCGTCGAAGCGCCGCGTCTTGTAGCCGGTGGGCGTGGTGATGCCGTTGCCGTGCATCGGGTCGGTGACCCAGAGCGGGGTGGCTCCCGAGTCGCGCACGGCCTCCAGCAGCGGTGGCAGCGCGTCGCGGATCTTGCCCGCGCCCATGCGCGTGATGAAGGTGAGGCGGCCGGGCTCACGGTTCGGGTCGAGCTTGTCGATGAGCGCCAGCGCCGTCTCGGGCGTCGTCGTCGGTCCGAGCTTCACGCCGATGGGGTTGCGGATCTTCGAGAAGTAGTCGACGTGCGCGCCGTCGAGGTCGCGCGTGCGCTCCCCGACCCACAGGAAGTGCGCCGACGTGTTGTACGGCGTGCCGGTGCGCGAGTCGATGCGCGTCATGGGCCGCTCGTAGTCCATGAGCAGGCCCTCGTGGCCGGTGTAGAACTCGACGCGCTTCAGCTCGTCGAAGTCGGCGCCGGCGGCCTCCATGAACTTGATCGCGCGGTCGATCTCGGTCGCGAGACGCTCGTACTGCTGGTTCGCGGGGTTCTGTGCGAAGCCCTTGTTCCAGGAGTGCACCTCGCGGAGGTCGGCGAAGCCGCCCTGCGTGAACGCGCGGATGAGATTGATGGTCGACGCGGCCGTGTGGTACCCCTTCAGCAGCCGCTGCGGGTCGGCCTGGCGCGAGCCCTCGGTGAAGTCGTAGCCGTTCACGATGTCGCCGCGGTAGGCCGGCAGCGTCACATCGCCGCGCGTCTCGGTGTCGCTGGAGCGGGGCTTCGCGAACTGACCCGCCATGCGGCCCATCTTCACGATCGGCATCGACGCGCCGTACGTGAGCACCACGGCCATCTGCAGCACCGTCTTGATCCGGTTGCGGATCTGCTCGGCGGTCGCGCCCGCGAAGGTCTCGGCGCAGTCGCCGCCCTGCAGCAGGAACGCGCGGCCGGAGGCCGCACGGGCGAGGCGCTCGCGCAGGTTGTCGACCTCACCGGCGAAGACCAGCGGGGGCAGAGTCGCGAGCTCTGCGGATGCCGCAACCGCCGCCTCGGCGTCATACCACTGCGGCTGCTGCTTGATGGGCAGGGTCCGCCAGTGGTCGAGTGCGTCGAGCTGCTGAAGCATCCCTCGAGTCTAGCCGTGGCGGAGTCGGCGCCGGCGCCGCGTGACGCCCGTTCGCCGGGAGGTCAGCGACTCTTCTTCTTCTTGAGGCGATCCTTGACCGACGACGCGTAGACGTCCTCGTATTCCTGCTCCCCCAGCCGCTGCAGCGCCACCATGATCTCGTCGGTGATCGAGCGCAGGATGTAGCGGTCGCCTTCCATGCCGGCGAAGCGCGAGAAGTCGAGCGGCTCGCCGACCACGATGCCGACCCGCACGATGCGCGGGACGGTGGTGCCGATCGGCATCATCGTGTCGGTGTCGACCATCAGCACGGGCACCACCGGAACGTGCGCTTCGAGCGCCATGCGCGCGATGCCGGTGCGGCCGCGATACAGCTTCCCGTCGGGGCTGCGGGTGCCCTCGGGATAGATCCCGAGCAGATCCCCGCGGCCCAGCACCTGAAGACCCGTGTTGAGGGATGCCTCGGAGGCCTTACCGCCGGTGCGATCGATCGGAATCTGCCCGGTCCCCTTCATGAACATCCGGGTGGCCCAGCCCTTGAGGCCCTTGCCCGTGAAGTAGTCGCTCTTGGCGAGGAACGACATCGGCCGGTCGATCATGAGCGGCAGGAACACGGAGTCGATGAAGGAGAGGTGGTTGCTGGCGAGGATGGCGGCCCCTTCCGCGGGGACGTTGCGGCGGCCGACGATCCACGGGCGCCAGATCGCCTTCACGATCGGCCCGATCACCACGTACTTCATCAGCCAGTAGAACACCGCTACGCCTCGGTCCCCGCGAGGTCGGCGGCGCCGATGAGGCCCGCGTCGTTCACGAGCCTCGCGATCGCGAAGGTCGCGATGGGGCGGTCGCCGTAGCCTGGGAGCGAACGCTCGTAGGCCACCCGCATGGGCTCCAGCAGCGCGTCGCCGAGCTGGGCGACGCCGCCGCCGATGACGAACAGCTCGGGGTCGAGCACGGCCTGGAAACCGCCGCACGCCTCGCCGAGCGCGGTGGCGACGCGGCGCAGCGCCTCGGCGGCGCCGGGGTCGCCGGCGAGGACGAGTCGCGACACGGCCGGTCCGCTGATCGAGCCGTGCTCCGCACGGTGGGCCGCCAGCGCGGCGCCGATCCCGCCCGCGTCGGCGATCTCACCGGCCTCGCGCTGCAATGCGCGACCGGAGGCGTACTGCTCGAGGCATCCGTGCTGACCGCAGCCGCACAGTCGTCCCTCGCGGATGAATCGGATGTGGCCGAGCTCGGCGGCGATGCCGTGCCCGCCGCGGAAGAGCTTGCCGTCCAGCACGATGGCCCCGCCGACGCCCGTGCCCATGGTGAGCATGATCATGTGGTCGACTCCGCGTCCGGCGCCGAAGCGGAACTCGGCCCAGCCGGCGGCGTTCGCGTCGTTCTCGATGGTGACCGGAAGGCCGATGCCGTCCTCGAGCGTCGCCTTGAGCGGCTCGTTGTGCCAGTCGATGTTCGGCGCGTGGATGACGGTGGCGCGGTCGCGGTCGATGAAGCCGGCAGCCGCGACCCCGACGGCGGCGACGTGATGCGCCCCTCGGAAGTAGCGCGCCATGTCGACGACGGCCTGGGCGAGGGCGTCGGTGTCGGTCGGGGTGTCGACGCGGAGCTGCTCGACGATGTGACCGTCTTGATCGACGACGCCTCCCGCGATCTTGGTTCCGCCGATGTCGATGCCGACCTTGAGCACGATCTCCCTCTCCGGCCGCCGCACGTACGACAGCGCCTTGCAGTCTATCCAGGCGGTCCTCGTCCACAGCCCCATCGGCGGGGAGGTGTCAGCCGATTAGACTCATGTCAGATCCGCCCGGGATTCACTCGTCCGGTACCGAAGGAGCTGCCGTGGTCCAGTTCGAAGTCCCTGCCATCGTCCCCGCCGATCCGCAGGCAAACATCACCGACCTGCTGGTCGAGCGCGTCAAGGCGACGCCCGACCGGGCATTGTTCGCCGTCCCTGATGGCGAGGGGTGGCGTGACATCAGCGCGGCCGACTTCCAGAAGCAGGTCATCGCGCTCGCGAAGGGGTTCGTCGCCGGTGGCCTCGAGCCGGGCGACAAGGTCGGCTTCATCGCCCGCACCACCTACGATTGGACGCTGGTCGACTTCGCGCTGTTCTATGCCGGTGCGGTGATGGTGCCGATCTACGAGACCAGTTCGACCGGGCAGATCGCGTGGAACCTCACCGACTCCGGCGCGATCGCACTCATCACCGAGTCGCCGGAGCACAGCGCCCGCTTCGCGGAGGCGCGCAGCGAGCTTCCCCTCATCCGTTCCGCGTGGGAGATGCACAGCGGCGACCTCGACCGGCTGATCGCCGAGGGCGCGGGCGTCTCCGACGACGAGATCGAGCGGCGACGCAACATCGCCAACGGCGCCGACATCGCCACACTCATCTACACGTCGGGCTCCACCGGCCGCCCCAAGGGCTGCGTGCTCACCCACAGCAATTTCGTCGAGCTCACCCGCAACGCGACGCTGTCGAACCAGGAGGTCTTCGCCACCCCGGGCGCGTCGACCCTGCTGTTCATCACCACCGCGCACGTGTTCGCGCGGTTCATCTCGATCCTGAACATCCACGCCGGGGTCAAGACGGGGCACCAGCCCGACACGAAGCAGCTGCTGCCGGCGCTCGGCTCGTTCAAGCCCACGTTCCTCCTCGCAGTGCCGCGCGTGTTCGAGAAGGTCTACAACTCCGCCGAGCAGAAGGCCGAGGCGGGCGGCAAGGGCAAGATCTTCCGCGCTGCCGCGCACACGGCCGTCGAGCACTCGCGGCTGCAGCAGGAGGGCAAGAAGGTCCCGCTCGGCACGAAGATCAAGTTCGCGCTGTTCGACCGGCTGGTCTACAGCAAGCTCCGCACCGCCATGGGCGGGAACATCGCCTACGCGGTCTCGGGCTCCGCCCCGCTCGGACCCCGGCTCGGCCACTTCTTCCACAGCCTCGGCGTCACGATCCTCGAGGGCTACGGCCTCACCGAGACCACCGCCCCCGCCTCGGTGAACCAGGCGCGCAAGTCGAAGATCGGCACGGTCGGGCCGGTCATCCCCGGTGTCGGCATCCGCCTCGGCGACGACGGCGAGATCCAGGTGCGCGGCGTCAACGTGTTCAAGGAGTACTGGCGCAACCCCGAGGCCACGGCCGAGGCGTTCGACGGCGACTGGTTCAAGACCGGCGACCTGGGTTCCTTCGACGACGAGGGCTTCCTCACGATCACCGGCCGCAAGAAGGAGATCATCGTCACGGCCGGCGGCAAGAACGTCGCCCCCGCTGCGCTCGAGGACCCGATCCGCGCCAACCCGATCGTCGGCCAGGTCGTCGTGGTCGGCGACCAGAAGCCGTTCATCGCGGCGCTCATCACTCTCGACCCCGAGATGCTGCCGGCGTGGCTGTCGAACAACAACCTGCCGGCCGACCTGTCGCTGACGGACGCGGCGAAGAACGAAGCGGTGCGCGCAGAGATCCAGCGAGCGATCGATCGGGCGAACACGACCGTGTCGCGCGCCGAGTCGATCCGCAAGTTCACGATCCTTCCCACGGAGTGGACGGAGAGCAGCGGTCACCTGACGCCGAAGATGAGCATCAAGCGCAACGTGATCCTCGCCGACTTCGCGGGCGACGTCGAGGAGATCTACGCCGTCCCCGTGAACACGTCGAACGTCTCGCTCTCGTAACACGGCGATGGATGCCGGAAGCCCCGGGCCCTCGAGGGTCCGGGGCTTCGTCGTGTCCCTCGCGCTGCCGCGTCCGCCCTCCGGCCGTCCCGCGCTCCACCCACCGCGAAAAGCCGGGCCGATAGCGAGACACGCCGGGCCAAGGCATCCGTCACCGGCGTGTCGCCGTGACCGGCCCGACTTTTCGCAGCGGACGGGCTCAGGAATTGCCCGTCGCGCTGCACGCCTGGGCGTCAGAACCAGTCGGACTCGCGGATCTCGCGCATCGCGACGCGGCGCTCTTCGGGCGTCAGCCGCTCCAGGTAGAGCATGCCGTCGAGGTGGTCGGTCTCGTGCTGCAGCGCCTGGGCGAGCAGCCCCTCCCCCTCGAGCACGATCTCGTTGCCGTCGAGATCCATCCCGACGACCTTCGCACGCGGGTAGCGGACGGCTTCGTGCCAGAGTCCCGGCACCGACAGGCACCCCTCGCCGATCGCCGCGGGCTCTCCCGAGACCTCGACGAGGACGGGATTCAGCACGTACCCGATGTCGCCGTCGATGTTGTAGCTGAAGGCGCGCAGGCCTACGCCGATCTGCGGCGCTGCCACGCCAGCCCGACCGGGCAGCTCGACGGTGTCCACCAGGTCGCGCACGAGGGCGCGCACGCCGTCGTCGACAGTTTTGATCGGGGTGCTGACCGACTTCAGAACGGGGTCGCCGAAGACACGGATGGTACGAACAGCCATCTGATGCCTCAGGCTGCCGGACTGAGCGAACGAAGGCCCTCGACCACGGTGGCGGCGAGCTCGCGCGCCGCGTCCCGCGTGGCGGGCTGCAGCTCGCGGAACACGATGGCGCTGCCGGCCGCGATGTGCGCGTCATACGGCACCCGCACCACCGTCCGCACGCGCGTGCGGAAATGCGACTCGAGCTCGTCGAGCTGCACGAGCGGATGCCCGGGCCGCGCGTTGTTGAGCACCACGACGGCGTTGCGCACCTTGTCGGAGTAGCCGTTCGTCTCGAGCCACGTCAGCGTCTCGGACGCCAGGCGTGCCTCGTCGACGCTGAGACCTGCGACGATCACGAGCTGGTCGGCGAGGTCGAGGGTGGCGCCCATGACGGAGTGCACGATGCCGGTGCCGGTGTCGGTGAGGACGACCGAATAGTAGTGCGCGGCGAGAGCCGCGACATCCCGGTAGTCGGCGTCGTTGAACGCCTCCGAGACGCGGGGGTCGGAGTCGGAGGCGACGACGTCGAGGCGGGTCTCGTCACGCGCCACGATGTTGGACAGGTCGTTGAAGCCGACGACGTCGCCGCTGATACGCACGAGGTCGCGGACGGTGCGGCCGCTGTCGCGCGAGATGCGCTCGGCCAGGGTGCCGCGGTCGGGGTTCGCGTCGACCGCGATCACGCGGTCGTCGCGCGCGCCGGCGAGAGCCATGCCGAGCAGCGTCGTCACAGTCGTCTTGCCGACTCCGCCCTTGCGGGAGAGCACCGGCACGAAGCGCGCGCCGCCGGCAAGCGGCGCCGCGATGCGGCGGTCGAGCTCCTTGCGGGCCTTCGCGCGCTTGCTGTCGCCGAGGTTGATGCGCCGGCCCGAGATCGAGTAGACGAAGTGCTGCCAGGCGCCCTCAGGCTCCGGGCGCACCACCTGATGCGGGTCCAGCAGCCGATCCGCGGTGAGAAGGTCGGCGGTCTCACGGTCGCCCTCGAACTCGCCCAGGCGCTTCGACGTGAGTGCGACGTCGGAGCGGGCGAACGGAGCCCGCTCCACGGCCGAGCGCTCCACGACCGGCTGGGCGCCGGTGTGATTCGCCGCCCGACGGGTCGCCGGGGTCGAGCCGGCGGCGGTCTTCGCCGCCGCGGCGCTCGCAGAGACGGACGGCGGTGCGGGCGACTTCGGTGCGGGGGATGTCTTGGGGGCGGATGCCGCGGCCGCGGCATCCGTCTTGCCGGCGTCCTTGCCGGCGTCCTTGCCGTCGTCGGCCGGGGTCTTGGCGATCATGGGCTCCTCCGCGGTGTCGTCGGTCGCGATGACATCGTCTCCCGTCGGGGCGTTCTCCGCCAGGGCGGCTTCGCCTTCGACATCGTCGATGCCCTGGGCGAGGATGAGGTCGAACTCGGTGGGATCGAACTCTTCGTCGAACTCCGCGTCCTCGAACTCGGCGACGTCGAAGTCCACGACGTCGAACTCGTCCTCCGCGGAATCGACGGCTGCGGCCGGTTCAGCGCTCGCCCCGGGCTCCGCCTCGGCCGAGACCGAGACGGGCACATCTTCGGCCGGCGCTGGTGCTTCCGCCGCAACCTCGGCCTCGGCAGCGGGCTCCTCGTGCAGGTCGGCGGCGTCCTCGACGATCACCTCGCCGTGGCGGTCCTGCGGCTCCTCGGCCGGGAGCGCCTCGAGGACCTCATCCGCGTCGGCGATGTCCTCCACCGGCGGGGCCGGCGCGAAGCCCTCGCCCTCGACCGTCCACTCCTCGAGTTCTGCGGGCGTCTCCACGATCTCGGCCTCGGCGGTCTCGAGGGGATACTCGTCGGCCGGCACGGGGGCGATGACGGGAAGGTCGGCGTCCGCCGGGATCTCGATGACGAAGGGCACCTCGTCGTCGATGACATCGTCGTCGGCGAGGTCGTCCTCGGACTCGGACGGCAGTTGGACGTTCACCTGCGCCGTTGCACCGCCCAGGATGCCGAGACCGGTCGTGTCGATGCTGCCGGTCTCGGAGAGCACCCCGTTCTCGGGTTCGTCGGGCGTGTGTTCGGTGCGATCGGGCGTCACTGCGAAGTTCTCCTGGGAAGACGGCGCCTGTGAGGGTGCCGGGGGCGCATATTCGGGCGTATGCCGCCCTCCAGGCTACTGGGCCGGACGGATCACGACCAAAAGGTCGCCCGCATCGACCTGTGCGGTCGCGGCGATCGCGAGGCGTTCGACGACGCCGTCGACCGGCGCGGTGATGGCCGCCTCCATCTTCATGGCCTCGATCGAGGCCACCGGCTGCCCGGCCGTCACCGTGTCGCCGACGGCCGACTTGAGCGTGACGACCCCCGAGAAGGGTGCAGCGACCTGTCCCGGCTTCGAGGTGTCGGCCCTCTCGGCCGGGCGCGTCTCGACCTTGATGCTGCGGTCGCGAACGAATACAGGCCGGAGCTGGCCGTTGAGGGTCGTCATCACCGTCCGGAAGCCCTTGTCGTCGGCCTCGCCGATCGCCTCGAGTCCGACGTACAGCTGTACGCCCGGGTCGATCTCGGCGACGTGCTCCTCCCCCGGCTTCAGGCCGTAGAGGTAATCGGGTGTGCCGAGCGCGGTGAGGTCGCCGTACGCCTCGCGGTTCTTCTCGAACTCGCGCGCCGGGCCGGGGAACAGCAGCCGGTTGAGCGTGCGGCGGCGGAGAGCCGTGTCGCCGGCCAGACCTTCGTGCTCCTCGCCTGTGAGCGGCGGCACCTCGATCGAGACCGTGCGGCCCTCGAGCACCTTGGTGCGGAAGGGCTCGGGCCAGCCCCCGGGCAGATCGCCCAGCTCGCCCGCCATGAACCCGACCACCGAGTCCGGGATGTCGTAGTTCTGCGGGTTCTCCTCGAAGTCGGCGGGGTCGGCACGCACCGCTACGAGCGCCAGGGCGAGGTCGCCGACGACCTTGGACGAGGGCGTCACCTTCGGGATGCGGCCGAGGATGCGGTCGGCGGCCGCGTACATGTCCTCGATGAGTTCGAAGTCGTCGGCGAGGCCCAGCGCGATCGCCTGCTGGCGGAGGTTCGAGAGCTGTCCACCCGGGATCTCGTGGTGGTACACGCGGCCCGTCGGCGAGGCGAGCCCGGACTCGAACGGGCGGTAGAGGTGGCGCACGGCCTCCCAGTACGGTTCGAGGTCGGCCACCGCCTGCAGACTGAGGCCGGTGTCGCGGTCGGTGTGCGCGAGCGCGGCCACCAATGCCGAGAGCGAGGGCTGGCTGGTGGTGCCCGACATCGGTGCGGCGGCAGCATCCACCGCGTCGACGCCCGCAGCGCTGGCCGCCAGGAGCGTCGCCAGCTGACCACCGGCGGTGTCGTGGGTGTGCAGGTGCACCGGCAGGTCGAAGTTCTCGCGGAGCGCCGTGACGAGCTTGGCGGCGGCAGCGGGACGCACGAGTCCGGCCATGTCTTTGATCGCCAGGATGTGCGCTCCGGACTCGACGATCTGCTCCGCGAGGCGGAGGTAGTAGTCGAGCGTGTAGAGCCGCTCCGCCGGATCCAGCAGGTCGGAGGTGTAGCAGAGCGCAACCTCCGCGATGGCGGTGCCCGTCGAGCGCACAGCGTCGATGGCCGGGCGCATCTGCGACACGTCGTTGAGCGCGTCGAAGATGCGGAAGATGTCGACGCCGGTGGCCGCGGCTTCGCGCACGAAGGCGTCGGTGACCTCGACGGGCCGGGGCGTGTAGCCCACCGTGTTGCGGCCGCGCAGCAGCATCTGGATCGGGATGTTGGGCATGGCTTCGCGCAGCGCCTCGAGGCGCTCCCACGGGTCTTCCGCAAGGAAGCGCAGCGCCACGTCGTAGGTGGCACCGCCCCACGCCTCGACCGACAGCAGCTCGGGCGTCATGCGCGACACGTGCGGGCCGACCCGCACCAGGTCGCGGGTGCGGACGCGGGTGGCCAGCAGCGACTGGTGGGCGTCGCGGAACGTCGTCTCGGTGACGGCGAGTGC
Organism: Microbacterium sp. B35-04; assembly: GCF_010634885.1. NCBI lineage: Bacteria > Bacillati > Actinomycetota > Actinomycetes > Micrococcales > Microbacteriaceae > Microbacterium > Microbacterium sp. B35-04. The sequence goes on from NZ_MWLP01000065.1 coordinate 12,266, forward strand.
GCTCTGCGCGCGAAGAGCACGGGCGAAGCCCTCGGGGCCGAGCGCGCGCAGCTTCTCGAGCGTTCCCGCCGGCGGTGCGGCGGTGAGGTCGATGTCGGGCAGCTTGCTGCCCGGAGAGACCGACAGCGGCTTGTCGCCGTAGGGCCGGTTGACGGTCACGTCGCCGAGCCAGTTCAAAAGCTTGGTCGCCCGGTCCCGTGACGGGTTGCTGGTGAGCAGCTGGGGGCGCTCGTCGATGAACGAGGTGCTGACGTCGCCGGCGACGAACGCCGGGTCGTCGAGCACGGCCCGCAGGAACGGGACGTTGGTCGAGACGCCGCGGATGCGGAACTCCGCGAGCGCCCGGCGTGCACGGGCGACGGCGGCCGGGAAGTCGCGGCCGCGGCACGTGAGCTTCGCGAGCATCGAGTCGAAGTGCGGGCTGATCTGCGAGCCGGCTGCGGTCGTGCCGCCGTCGAGCCGGATGCCGGCGCCACCGGGCGAGCGGTACGTGGTGATCCGGCCGGTGTCGGGGCGGAACCCCTGCGACGGGTCCTCGGTCGTGATGCGGCACTGGAGGGCTGCTCCGCGCAGCTGGATGCGGTCCTGCGTCAGGCCGAGCTCGGCGATCGTCTGCCCGGCGGCGATGCGCATCTGCGACTGCACGAGATCGACATCCGTCACCTCCTCGGTCACGGTGTGCTCGACCTGGATCCGCGGGTTCATCTCGATGAACACGACCTCGCCGGTGCGGGGGCCGGCCGTCTCCAGGAGGAACTCCACCGTGCCGGCGTTCTCGTAGCCGATCGACCGCGCGAAGGCGACGGCGTAGCCGTGGAGCGCGTCCCGGACGGCGGGGTCGAGGTTGGGCGCGGGTGCGATCTCGATCACCTTCTGGTGACGGCGCTGCACCGAGCAGTCGCGCTCGAACAGGTGCACGGTCTCGCCCGTCGCGTCGGCGAGGATCTGCACCTCGACGTGGCGGGGCCGCTGCACCGCCTGCTCGAGGAACACGCGGGCGTCGCCGAAGGCGCTCCCGGCCTCGCGCATCGCCTCGGCCAACGCCGGGGCGAGCTCTTCACGGCGCTCGACGCGCCGCATCCCGCGTCCGCCACCGCCGGCGACGGCCTTCACGAAGATGGGGAAGCCGATGTCGTCGGCCTGGCCGAGTAGGACGTCGACGTCGTCGGACGCCTCGGTCGAGCGCAGCACCGGCACGCCCGCGGCGACGGCGTGGTGCTTCGCGGTGACCTTGTTGCCGGCCATCTCCAGCACCTTCGCGGGCGGACCGATGAAGGCGATGCCGTTCTCGGCCGCCTTCTCCGCCAGATCGGGGTTCTCCGACAGGAAGCCGTAGCCCGGGTAGATCGCGTCCGCTCCGGCATCCTTCGCCACGCGGATGATCTCGTCGACGTCGAGGTACGCGCGGACGGGATGCCCCTTCTCGCCGATCTCGTACGACTCGTCGGCCTTCTGCCGATGCAGCGAGCCGCGGTCTTCGTAGGGGAACACCGCGACCGTGCGGGCGCCCAGCTCGTATGCGGCGCGGAAGGCCCGGATGGCGATCTCGCCTCGGTTCGCGACCAGGATCTTGCGGAACATTCGACCTCCGTGTGCGGCGGCGCAGGCGGGCCCGGGGAACAGGCTGAGTGTGCTCTCAGCCTAGGGGACGGTAACGTGGTGCCTTGTGCACGTCCTATCCGTCAGCTCGCTCAAGGGTGGGGTCGGCAAGACAACCGTGACTCTCGGACTCGCGTCGGCGGCATTCGCCCGCGGTGTCCGCACGCTCGTCGTCGACCTCGACCCGCAGTCCGACGTATCGACGGGCATGGACATCCAAGTCGCCGGTCGACTGAATGTCGCCGATGTCCTGGCCAACCCGAAGGAGAAGACGGTCCGTCAGGCCATCACCTCCAGCGGTTGGGCGAAGGTGCATCCGGGCACCATCGACGTGATGATCGGCAGCCCGTCTGCGATCAACTTCGACGGCCCGCACCCGAGCGTCCGCGACGTCTGGAAGATGGAGGAGGCGCTGGCGACCATCGAGGCCGACTACGACCTCGTGCTCATCGACTGCGCGCCCTCGCTCAACGCTCTCACGCGCACCGCGTGGGCGGCGTCCGACCGCGTGATCGTCGTGACCGAACCCGGCCTCTTCTCGGTGGCCGCCGCCGACCGCGCGCTCCGCGCGATCGAAGAGATCCGCCGCGGTCTCTCCCCCCGCCTGCAGCCGCTCGGCATCGTGGTCAACCGCGTGCGCCCGCAGTCGATCGAGCACCAGTTCCGCATCAAAGAGCTGCGCGACATGTTCGGCCCCCTCGTACTGAGCCCGCAGCTGCCCGAGCGCACCTCGCTCCAGCAGGCGCAGGGCGCCGCGAAGCCCCTGCACATCTGGCCCGGCGACTCGGCGCAGGAGCTCGCGGCCGACTTCGACTCGCTGCTCGACCGCGTCATGCGCACCGGTCGCATCCCGGTGGCGGAAGACACGCGCCCCTGACGATGACGGATGCCGGTGGCACCGGCATCCGCTCTGTGATCAGCCTCCTCAGCTGATGGTCACTTTGTATAGATCGTGCACCAGTCGGTGATCACGACTTGCTATTCGCCGCGCGATCGCTGAACATATCGCCATGGCATCGATGACGCTGCACCCTGACAGCCTCGCCGTGCACGCCGGCCGCGACGATCTCGCGAGCCTCGGCGTCCACGCACTCCCCCTCGACCTCTCGTCGACCAATCCGCTGCCCGGCATCGACCTCGGCGGCATGTCCTACGAGGTGCTGGCGACCGGCGGCCACCCGTTCGAAGGCGGCTCGAACGTCTACGCCCGGCTGTGGAATCCCACGGTCGCCCGGTTCGAAGAGGCGCTCGCCCGCCTCGAGCACGCCGAGGAGGCGGTGGCGTTCTCGTCCGGCATGGCCGCGGTCACCGCTGTGCTGCTGGCGCTGACGCACGAGTCGCAGCGCCGCCACGTCGTGGCGGTCCGCCCGCTCTACGGCGGCACCGACCACCTGCTGGCATCGGGGCTGCTCGGCGTCGAGACGACGTTCTGTGCGCCAGACGCCGTCGCGGCGGCGATGCGGGACGACACGGCGCTTGTTGTACTCGAGACCCCGGCCAACCCGACGCTCGAACTCGTCGACATCGCCGCCGTGGTCGCGGCGGCGAGCGACGTGCCCGTCCTGGTCGACAACACCTTCGCCACGCCGGTGCTGCAGCATCCGCTCGATCTCGGCGCCGCACTGTCGCTCCACAGCGCCACCAAGTACCTCGGCGGCCACGGCGACGTCGTCGGTGGCGTCGTCGCCTGCGACGCACGGCTCGCCGCGGCCCTGCGCCGCACGCGCGCCATCACCGGCGCCATCATGCATCCGCTCGCGGCCTACCTGTTGCACCGCGGCCTCGCGACGCTGCCGGTGCGCATGCGGGCGCAGCAGGAGGGCGCACGCGTCGTCGCCGACTGGCTCGCTACGAGGGACGAGGTCGCCCGCGTGCACTTCCCCGGCTTCGCGGCGAGTGACCCACAGGGTCTGGTGGGCACGCAGCAGGCAGGCCCGGGCGCGATGATCGCGATCGAGCTCGCCGGCGGGTTCGCGGCGGCGTCGTCGCTGACGGCAGCGGTCGAGCTGTTCACCCACGCGGTGTCGCTGGGCAGCGTCGACTCGCTCATCCAGCACCCCGCGGCACTCACTCACCGGCCAGTCGCGTCGGAGGCCAAGCCGTCGGACGCTCTGGTGCGGCTTTCGATCGGTCTCGAAGACCCCTCCGACCTCATCGCCGACGTGGCTCAGGCGCTCACCGCGAGCGCCGAGGCGCGAGACAGCGTGGAGACGGCGCGGGCGTGAGTCAGGCGGTGCGGGCGGCGCGGCGTACCGCGAGCTCGTCCATCGCGTCGAGCTTCTCGACCTCGAACTCGACGAGCTCCGACTCGACTTCGCGCAGCACCTTGCCGACCGCGATGCCGAACACGCCCTGACCGCGGCTGACGAGGTCGATCACTTCGTCGTTCGACGTGCAGAGGTAGACGGAAGCGCCGTCGCTCATGAGGGTCGTGCCCGCGAGGTCGCGGATGCCGGAGGCACGCAGCTGGTCGACGGCGGTGCGGATCTGCTGCAGCGAGATGCCGGTGTCGAGCAGACGCTTGACCAGCTTCAGCACGAGGATGTCGCGGAAGCCGTACAGCCTCTGGGAGCCGGACCCGCTGGCGCCACGGACGGTCGGCTCGACGAGCTCGGTGCGAGCCCAGTAGTCCAGCTGCCGGTACGTGATGCCGGCGGCCTTCGCAGCCACCGCGCCGCGGTAGCCGACCTCGTCGTCCATCGCGGGAAGTCCGTCGGTGAAGAGGAGTTCGGCGCCGAACGGCTCACCTGCGGCCAGGTCTCCGGTCATGCTCGTTCCCCCCTCCGGAATCGAATACCTCAACGCTAGATCAGCCTCCCCCTCGCGGCAATGACATCCGCTGTTCGGAGGGCGGCGTGTCGCACGCTTCCCTCCGGCGGGCTCTCCGCCGACGGCACTCCCGCCGCGTCAAGAGAGCATGCGGTCGAGCGCGGCACGCACGAAGATCGCGCGTACGTCGTCGAGGCGTCGGGTCAGTTCGGGGGCCAGCTCGCCGGCGCGACCTCGGGACGAGGCATCCGTCCGCCGCAGCAAGGGAGCGAGGGCCGACTCGACGAGCGCGACATCGCGCTCGGCGCTCTGGCGCAGCGCGCGGACGTGACGGGGCTCGATGCCGTGGCGGTCGAGGGCGACGAGCGCGCGCAGCAGCGTGACGGACTGGTCGGTGTACGAGTCGGCACCCGCGATGATGCCGGTGCTGATCGCGTCGTTGAGCAGCTGCGGGGCGGCTCCGGCGGCAGCGAGCATCTCATCCCGGCGGTAGCGACGCGGTGCGGGAACGATCGAAGGCGGCGGCACCGCCGTCGGCGTGGCCGGATCTCGGCCGGCGTCGACGTCTTCGAGATAGTCGCGGATGACCGACAGCGGCAGGTAGTGGTCGCGCTGCAGCGTCAGCGCGAGCCGCAGCCGCTCGAGGTCGTCCTGAGAGAACTTGCGGTAGCCGGACTCGGTGCGCAGCGGCGTGACGATGCCCTGCACCTCGAGGAAGCGCAGCTTGCTGGACGTGAGGGACGGGAACTCCGGCGACAGTCGCGCCAGAACCTGCCCGATGCTGAGAAGACCCGCGGACGACGCCCTTTCACGGGCGGAAGCCGCGGGCATCAGGCGTCCGCCGCCCGGGCGAGGTCGGCCGGTGAGACGAAGAAGTTGAGGCGGAACTTTCCGACGCGCACCTCGGCGCCGTTGGTGAGAGCGGCCCTGTCGACCCGCTCGCCGTTGACGTAGGTGCCGTTGAGGGAGCGCTGGTCGACCAGTTCGAAGGTCGTGCCCGAGCGCGTGATCTCGGCGTGGCGGCGCGAGACGGTGACGTCGTCGAAGAAGATGTCGGCTTCGGGATGCCGCCCCACGGTGGTCACGTCGGAATCCAACAGGTAGCGGGCGCCTGCGGTGGGTCCCGAACGGACCAGTAGAAGCGCGGCACCCGACGGGAGCGCGTCGATCGCGTCGAGCTCCGCATCGCCGAGCTCGCTGCCGAACGGCACGAAGGACAGATCGGAATCGTGGCCGAACGTCTGCGTGGTGTCGGCGGCACGGTCTGACTCGTGCGCGTCGGCTCCTGCAGCGCGGCGGATGTCGCCCTCATCGGGTCGGCGGTCGTGCTCCACGGTTTCCTCCTCTGCTCGGCCAGCCTATCCGATCACCCTCGGCTCGGAAGAGGCCGTTTTGCGGTTCGCGGGGGCCGGTGGTCGGCACCGGTACCCCGGTGAGCTCCGGCACGGCGGCGCGCTGACGCCGGGCCGGTGCGCCCCCGAAACGGCGGCTCCCGCAATGTTTCGCCGCGTGTCACCCGAGATGCCTTGACAAGCGTGCCCCCCTAGCCTGGCAGGACCGCAGACGATTCGTCGCATGAGAAGGAGAACATCGTGTCCAGCCCGCACAGCCACATCCCGCCCCTCCAGGTGCGTGAGCGTGCGGCGTGCATGTGCGACCACGGTGCCAGCTGCTCCTCGTTCGCTCCCGGTCACGCCCTGCACCTGATCCAGGCGCGCCTGGCTGCGGCCACGCCGTCGGAATGGGCGGACGCGATCGTCGAGGAGTCCGATGAGCGATCCGGCTTCGTGATCGTGCGGACGCTGACGGACGCGACGTCGATCGTGCTGTGGAACGGCGTCGGCGCCGCTGCGTCGGCGACGCCCGGCACGCCCGTCGCACTGCACGAGCGCTATCACGTGCTCGCCGTCGGCGGCACGCGCTACAACGTCCTCCGCGCGGAGCTCGTCGAAGCCTGAGGCCTCGCCGCGATCCGAGCGGCCCCGTGCGCGATCGCACGCGCACGAGTGAGAGAAGGCGACGGGCCTCAGCCCATCGCCATCATCGAGTTCTTCATCGCCATGCAGGCGTCCATGCACGCCTGGCAGGCCTGAGCGCACATCTTGCAGACCTCGCTGTGGTCGGCGTGCTCCATGCACTCGTCCATGCACAGCTGGCACATCGCGATGCACGCGTCCAGCATCGACATCATGGTGGCCGGGTTCATGCCCTGCATGCGCAGCATGGACCGCATCATGGTGTTGCACATGTCCGCGCAGTTCATGCACGCCGGGGCGCACGACATCATCTGGGTGGAGCACACCGTGCATGCCTGCTCGCAGGCCGAGCAGGCGTCCATACAGGCCTGCATCACCGACATGTCCATCGTGTCCATGCCGGGCATCGACATCATGTCCTTCGACATGGCGTCCATCATCATGGAGTCCATCTGCCCACCTCGCTTCTCTGGGTTCGTCCGCGAGCAGGAGTGCCCGCCTGCGGCTCAGGCTACTCGCGCGACGGCGCCGTTTGAACCCTCGGCGAGGCTCGATCGAGCGTTGTCACAAGGAATTCACAAACCCGTCCGGGCGCGACCGCTCCCGCCCCCTCGTGCGAGGGAACGGGAGTCGTCGCCAGCCGTCCGTCGCCGGCTGCCGCCCAGAAGATGGCCTGCGCCGCTTGGCTCATCGCGCCCTTCGGGTGCGTCCGGAAGCGCGCGCCCGCCCGGGGTTTCCGCTCGCCTCGCTGCGAGCGGATGGACGAAACGCACCGGCTAGGCTCGATCGGGTGGAAGCCCTTCGACCCCGCGATTCCCTTCTGACCCACCGTTTCGCGCTCGTCGCGGCCGTGCTGCTTGTGGCGTTCACGATGCTGCTGGCACCGGCATCCTCCGCCCACGCGCACGATGAGCTGCTGGGCAGCGACCCGGCCGCGAACGCCACGATCGACGCACTTCCCGGCCAGCTCACGCTCACCTTCAGCGCCGCGATCGCTGACGACGAGGGAGCCTCGGTCGTGGAGGTGACGGATGCCGCGGGCACGGCGCTCGCCGTCGGCACGCCGACCGTCCGCGACAACCTCGTCACCCAGGCGCTGTCGGGCGAGGCATCCGGTGCCGTCAAAGTGCTGTGGAAGGTGGTCTCGAGCGACGGCCACCCCATCTCGGGCGAGTTCTCGTTCACGGTCACCGCAGCGCCCACCCCCACGGCCGCCCCCACCGAGACCACCGCACCCAGCCCGAGCGCCACCGCCGCGCCCAGCGAGACGGCGACGCCCACCCCGACGGTGACGAGCGAGCCCGCCGCGTCAGACGGGTCGAGCGCGCTCCCCTGGGTCATCGCCGGTGTGCTCGCCCTCGCGCTGATCGGCGCCGTCGTCTACCTGCTGGTGTCGCGTTCGCGGCGCGAGAAGGCACTCGCCGACGCGGCTCAGGGCACCGCCGACGACCCCTCGCAGCCCGGCTCCCCGCCCTCAGCCGACCACTAGGCTGGAAGCATGCCTCACTACGACGTCGCCATCCTCGGCGCGGGGCCCGGCGGGTACGTCGCGGCCGTCCGTGCTTCTCAGCTCGGCCTCAAGGTCGCGATCATCGAAGAGAAGTACTGGGGCGGTGTCTGCCTCAACGTCGGCTGCATCCCCTCGAAGGCACTGCTCAAGAACGCCGACCTCGCGCACCAGTTCCACCACAAGGCCGATCTCTTCGGCATCTCGGGTGACGTGCACTTCGACTTCGGGGTCGCGTGGGATCGCAGCCGCAAGGTGGCCGACACCCACGTCAAGGGCATCCACTACCTGATGAAGAAGAACAAGGTCGACGAGTACGAGGGGCGCGGGTCGTTCACCGGCCCGAACGCGATCCGCGTCGCCAAGGCCGACGGCTCGACCGAGGATGTCACCTTCGACAACGCGATCATCTCGACCGGCTCGAAGGTCCGCCTGCTCCCGGGTGTGCAGATCGGCGGCAACATCGTCACGTACGAGGAGCAGATCCTCGCCCGCGACCTGCCGCAGTCGATCGTCATCGTCGGCGCCGGCGCCATCGGCATGGAGTTCGCCTTCGTCATGGTGAACTACGGCGTCAAGGTCACGATCATCGAGTTCCTCGACCGTGCCCTGCCCAACGAGGACGCCGACGTCTCCAAGGAGATCGCGCGCCAGTACAAGGGCTACGGCGTCGACATCCTGACGTCGACCAAGGTCGAGACCGTGAACGACCAGGGCGACAAGGTCACCGTGACCTACACCGCCAAGGACGGCTCCACCGGCTCGATCGACGCCGACAAGGTCATGATGTCGATCGGCTTCGCCGCCAACGTCGAGGGCTTCGGCCTCGAGAACACCGGCGTCAAGCTCACCGACCGCGGTGCCATCGACATCGACGACCACATGCGCACGAACGTCCCGCACATCTACGCGATCGGCGACGTCACCGCCAAGCTGCAGCTGGCCCATGTGGCCGAGGCGCAGGCCGTCGTGGCGGCCGAGACGATCGGCAAGGCCGAGACCATGACGCTCGGCGACTACCGCATGATGCCGCGCGCGACGTTCTGCTCGCCGCAGGTGGCCTCGTTCGGCCTCACCGAGCAGCAGGCACGCGACGCCGGCTACGACGTCAAGGTCGCGAAGTTCCCGTTCTCGGCGAACGGCAAGGCCAACGGCCTCGGCGAGCCCATCGGCTTCGTCAAGCTCATCGCCGACGGCGAGCACCTCGAGCTGCTCGGCGGTCACCTCATCGGCCCGGACGTCTCTGAGCTGCTGCCCGAGCTCACGCTCGCGCAGAAGTGGGACCTCACCGCCCTCGAGGCCGCCCGCAACGTCCACACGCACCCGACGCTGTCGGAGGCCGTGCAGGAGGCCTTCCACGGCCTCGCCGGTCACATGATCAACCTCTGATCAGCGCCCGACGTCGAACGCCCCGGACCTTCTCGAAGGTCCGGGGCGTTTCGTCTCGTCGCTGGCGCTCCTCGCTCAACGACCGGGATCCCTGTTCCGTCGCGAGCGAAGCGAGACGAGACGCGTCTTCACCGGCCGTTGAGCGAGCGAAGCGAGACGAGACGCGTCTTCACCGGCCTTTGAGCGAGCGAAGCGAGACGACACGCGTCTTCACCGGCCGTTGAGCGAGCGAAGCGAGACGAAACGCGCGACGACTCGTCAGGCTCCGAGCGTGCGGGCGAGTTTGGAATCGGATGCCGCTTCCCGGCCGCCGACGGCGTGCACGGCTTCTTCGGCGGCGGCGAAGAGCGCGGCGCGCTCGTCCGCTGCAGCGGGGGCCGCAGGCCCGAGCTCGAACTCCCATTCGCGCCAGGTGCGCTCCACGCCGCCGCGCTCATCGGTCGCCCGGACACGGTCGTCGACGAACTCGGCCACGACGCCCCCGTCGGCGTTCTGGAGGGCATAGGCGGTGCGCTGATTGCGGATGCGCGCGATCGGGGTCAGTGACGCGGCAGTCGCCGCCACCGGAAGGGCGTCGGCGACGGCATCCGGAATCCGCTCCCCCGTACCGAGGGGCCAGTGCAACTCGACACGACCGCCGTCGGCGCCCCGCGGGCCTTTGATGTGCCAGCCCTCGTCAGGGCCGCCGGTGCGGCGGCGCACGGCGTAGCCGGCGTGCGCGAGGGTGAGGTCGTCGCTGTCCAGGTACACGGCATCGAGCTCGCGCGGCTCGGCCGCGCCGACGGACGACACTCCGGGCAGACCCGACCAATCGGGCAGCGGGGTGTCGTCGTCGACGTCGAACTTCAGCTCGACCTCGAGCGAGCTGGTCGGGCGGGTGGGATCGGCGTGGTGCTGGTCAGCGTCGCTCACGTGCGGTGTCGCTGTAGGGATCGATGTCGTCCTCGGCCTCGAGGAACCAGAACTCGGCCTCGGTCGGCCCATCGCCGTCGCCCGTGTTCTCGGGCGCGCCCTTGCGTTCGTAGACGACCTGCGTCTCGCTGTAGGGAACGATCAGACGGTCGAGGTCGGGATCTTCGAGCGGGAGGAGCTGCCCGTCGAGCGGGCCTCCGTGCAGTCGTGCGATGGCCATGGGCCCCAGCGTAGCCCCGGAGCGGCGCCCCGACCCGCACTTGCGGATCGCCGCGAGACATGTCAGGCGTACGGCTGCTCGCGTACCGGCCCGCCTCGGTGCACCTGCGCCGTTCCGCACCGCCCGCGCCGCAGCATCCGTGCAAGCGCTTCCAGCTTGTGCCCCTAGAATCGCGAGCGTGAAGGCCATCCGAACATTCACGGTCCGCCCTGTCCTCGCCGAACCCCTCGCCCCGCTCGATCGCCTCGCCTCGAACTGGCGATGGTCGTGGAGCCGCGCGACCCACGCACTGTTCGCCTCGATGGATCCCGTCCTGTGGGAGGAGATCGGCGCGAACCCCGCCCGCATGCTGGGTGCCCTGGGTCAGTCGCGCCTGGACGAGCTCGCCCGTGACGACGAGTTCGTCGCGCGCGTCCGCGACGAGGATGAGCGCCTCACCGCCTACCTTGGCGGCGACCGCTGGTTTCAGCGGCTCGAGGGCGACAAGCCGGCGCACATCGCGTACTTCTCCCCCGAGTTCGGCGTCGACGGGTCACTGCCGCAGTACTCCGGCGGGCTCGGCATCCTCGCGGGAGATCACCTCAAGAGCGCGTCCGACCTGGGCGTGCCCCTGACCGGTGTCGGCCTGTTCTACCGTGCCGGCTACTTCCGCCAGTCGATCGGCGAGGACGGCTGGCAGCGCGAGAGCTATCCGCTGCTCGACCCCTACGGCCTCGGTCTCACGCTGCTGCGCGATCGCGACGGCGCACCCGTCGAGATCACGCTCGAACTGTCGGGCGACCGGCGCCTCCACGCGCGCATCTGGGTCGCGGACATCGGCCGCATCCCGCTGCTGCTCCTCGACTCCGCGACGCCGTCGAACACCGACGAGATGCGCCGCGTCACCGACCGCCTCTACGGCGGCGGCGGCGAGCACCGTCTGCTGCAGGAGCTGCTGCTCGGCGTCGGCGGTGTACGGGCGGTGCGGGCCTTCTCGGACCTCACCGGCCGCCCCAGCCCCGACGTCTTTCACACGAACGAAGGCCACGCCGGATTCCAGGGTCTGGAGCGGATGTCGGAGCTCATCATGCACGACGGCCTCGACTTCGACGAGGCCCTGGCGCAAGTGCGAGCGGGCACGGTCTTCACGACGCACACGCCGGTGCCGGCCGGCATCGACCGCTTCTCGCGCGAGCTCATCGCGAACGTCCTCACGAGCGGGCTCTTCCAGGGCCTGGACGCGGGACGCGCGATCGCGCTCGGCCTCGAGACGTGGGACGGCGGCGACCAGGGGGTCTTCAACATGGCCGTCCTCGGCCTGCACCTCGGCCAGCACGCCAACGGCGTCTCGGTGCTCCACGGCGAGGTGAGCCGCGGGATGTTCGGCATGCTGTGGCCGGGCGTTGACTCCGACGAGGTGCCCATCACGTCGATCACCAACGGCGTTCACGCTCCGACCTGGGTGCACCCGGCGCTCAAGGCCGTGAGCGAGCGGGCGTGGGGCGACGCTCATACCGACACCCACGACTGGACCGATCGTGCCTCCGTGACGGATGCCGAGCTCTGGGGCGTGCGTCAGCAGATGAAGGGCGGGCTCGTCGCCGAGGCGCGGCGGCGGGTCGCGGCGTCCCACGGCAATGGCCACACCCCGTCGTGGGTGGAGGATCTGCTCGACCCAGAGGTGCTCACGATCGGCTTCGCGCGACGCGTGCCGACGTACAAGCGGCTCACGCTGATGCTGCGGGACCCGGAGCGGCTCACGCGACTGCTGACCGACCCCGAGCGGCCGGTGCAGATCGTCATCGGCGGCAAGTCGCACCCGGCCGACGACTCGGGCAAGATCCTGATCCAGCAGCTCGTGCGGTTCAGCCGCGACCCGAAGGTGCGCGGGCGGATCGTGTTCCTGCCCGACTACGACATCACCCTCGCGAAAGACCTCTACCCCGGCTGCGACGTCTGGCTCAACAACCCGCTGCGCCCGCTCGAGGCGTGCGGCACGAGCGGAATGAAGGCCGCGCTGAACGGCGCGCTGAACCTCTCGATCCTCGACGGCTGGTGGGACGAGTGGTACGACGGCCAGAACGGCTGGGCCATCCCCACCGCCGACACCGCCGCGAACGACGAGGAACGCGACGACGTCGAGGCTGCGGCCCTCTACGACCTCATCGAGCACCAGCTCGTGCCGAAGTTCTACGAGCGGGAGGGCGGCATCCCGACCGCGTGGCTGGGCATGGTGCGCCACACCATGACCGAGCTGGGCAAGAAGGCCACGAGCGACCGCATGGTACAGGACTATGTCCAGCGACTGTACGTGCCGGCGGCCGCTCACGATGTGGCGCTGCGCGCCGACGGGTTCGCCCAGGCGCGCCAGGTGGCCGCGTTCGTCGTGCGCGTCCGGAGCGCCTGGGGCCGGATCTCGATCGCGAGCGTCGACAGCTCGGGCATCCCGGCGCAGGCGCAAGCCGGCGACGTGCTCGAAGTCCGCGCCGACGTCCGTCTCGACGGGCTCTCCCCCGACGACGTCGCGGTCGAGCTGCTGTACGGCCGCACCGACCAGGACGACGCGCTCGCGAGCCAGCACTCCGTGCACCGCCTCTCCCCCGCCGACGGGGTGGACGGCGTCCGCACCTTCACGGGCACCCTGCCGCTCACCGTGACGGGCACGTTCGGGTACACCGTCCGCGTGCGTCCCACGCACCCGCAGCTGGTGTCGCCGGTCGAACTCGGGCTCGTCACCTACGCCTCGTAGGACGCGAATCACGGATGCCTCGGCCCGTCGCATTCGTGCGGTCCAAGGCGTTTCGTCTCGGTCGCTGGCGCTCCCTCGCTCAACGACCGAGGCTCTTGCTCGGTCGTTGGGCGAGCGAGGAACGACCGAGGCTCTCTTGCCCGGTCGTTGAGCGAGCGAGGAACGAGCGAGACGAAACGCCCGTGCACGGCGTCGTCGAGTAATCCGAGCGTTTCGTCTCGGTCGCTGGCGCTCCCTCGC
>NZ_MWLP01000066.1:0-34400 GCF_010634885.1 Microbacterium sp. B35-04
GCCGAGCTGATCGGTGACCGCGCTGCCCAGACGTGGGCTGGCCTGTCGATGGACAGCAAACGCGCCGTACTGGAGACCCTCGCGACCGTGACGATCATGCCCTCTGGCTCAGGCAAGTCGTTCGATCCCGACACCGTGTGCGTCAATTGGAGGAGCTAAGGGTCGTCTGCCCTGTCCTCGCAGGAGTACGATCCACCTAGGACGGAGCTGCTCGGGCCCTGGGGGCAACCCCGGGGCCCACTTCCGTTTGGCCGGGGCGGTGGCGCAGGAGGCACCGTGCGATTCAAAGTCGTGGTGACGAAGGTTGAAGTGGCCGAGCTTTGGGTGCGGGCCACCGACGAGGAAGCCGCCGCGCAGAAGATCACAGATGAGCTGAAGACAACTTGGGCGTACGCGGGTCACTGGGAGAGGAAGGCGACCCAGGTCGACGTGATCGAGTCTGAGTCCGAGCCGTTGGGTCGCACGTCGCAGACGGCCGAGCCGTCCGGCCCGATGTTGCTCAAGCTGAAAGATGCTGCGGCCGAACTCGGCATCTCGTACGGGACGTTGCACGCGCTGATGAAGGAGGGCGCCATCGAGCACACCAACGTGGGATCGGGGAAGTACATCTCGCGGGCGTCCCTCGTCGCATTCATTGAGTCGAACACACACCGGTAAGATCGAAGCGCTGGCCTCCGTAGCTCAGTGGAAGAGCCACTCCGTCCTAAGGAGAGGGTCGGGGGTTCGAATCCCTCCGGGGGCACGAACGCGCTTTGCGCGTAGTGGTTATTCGTCGGCGCTCAGCCGCAGTCGGATCGCGGGAGCTCAAAGTGCCGGACGTGTTGCCTGACGTTGCGGGCCTATCGGTGAAGCAGCTGCTCCGGCTAGAAGCAAGCGTCGTCTCTGAGCTTCGACGCCGAGAACTCGTGCGCACCAACAACAAGCCACTGGGCGATATCGCAGAGTATGTGGTCTGGTTAGCCCGCGGCGGCGTTCTCGAACCCAACTCGACCAAGTCGCACGACATCACTACTCCATCGGGCCACCGAATCCAGGTGAAAGCGATGGCGACCCGCACCGCGGGGGCCGGGGCCCGTTTCAGTCCCTTCCGGAGCGCCGGGTATGACACAGCGGTCTTCTTGGTATTCGACGCGGAATTCGAAATCGTGGAGGCCGTGGAGGTTGAAGCGTCGCTCATCGAGCAAACCGTCCGGTTCGTGCCCCACGTCGCCGGCCGACAGCCCAGCCTGAGTCAGGTGCGCACGCTGGGAGACGATGTCACAGCTGAGATGCGCTCGGCTTACGCTCGCATCGACGTACCGTGCCGCGGTTGATCACGTGCCACCGCTGACGCTTCGTGCCGGAAGGATGGGGTTCCGGACTATCCCGCAATTCCTACCAGGCACCGAGCGCACCACACTCCCCCGACTGTCTCGCTCTCCGCTCCTGAGCTGTCGCAGGGGTCACTGGCAGGTCTCCGCCGACCCCAACCCACACCCCACGGCACCCAACGACGCAGGCGGCCGCAGAACGGGCGCGCTGGTCGCGCGGGTGCGCGGCGCGCCGAGCAGTAGCACAAATTTGCGGGTAGTTTTTGGTCCGCTTACCTGGGACTTTCTCGCTGCGGGAGCAAAAGTTGACGAGCGGAGAGTGGCAGGCGTTGGGCACAATAGCCCACATGCCGTTCACTGTGAAGCTGACCTGCCGGGGCACCGCCCGGTATGGTCACTCGCCGCGCACGGTGGCTCAGTTCCATTACGACGGGGGCTGGGCACGCGTTTACGACAAGCGCAAGCAGGATCTCATCCTGCAGGGGCCGACCGGCGAGATTCGTCGAGCGCATCGACTCACGTGTGAGAGATGCGCTCGGAACTTCCACGTCCCGACGGAGCGCCTGTACTCTCTGCTCGACTATGCGCGAGAGCACAGCAACCCGCACGTGCCCCTCGGCTAACGCCAACACAGACTTACAACTGAACAGACAGTCCTCAAGCCACTCGTGCAGTAACGAGAAGTGGATGGGTGCTTACTCCGAGGCTCCTTCGGGAGGCCTCTCAAGCAGCACGCCCGCGTGCTTCCTCACCCGAGGAGCCCTCCATGTCCAAGACTGTCCATTCGGCCACGCCTGAGCCACAAGACACTTCCGAATCTCCCGCCCTGACTGCGCGTCAGGCGGCAGGCTACGTCGCTACCGCTGCCCGTACCGGCGACTCCGAACGCGAGTTCGTCGCCCGACGCAACCTGGCCGAAGCCAAGATCGCTGACGCCATCGACAAGGCCCTCGCTGTCGCTCCCCCGCTCACGGGGCCTCAGGTCGTGCGCTTGACACGCCTGCTGCGCAGCGGGGGTCAGCGTCAGAGCAACGGGGTTCGGCGATGAGCCGCCGCGTCTCCCCCGAAGTGAATTACAGCATCTACGGCCAGCACCTGTCGCAGGCGGTCCAGGCCACACTGATCGCACCGGGAGCCGAGAATCTGTGGGGGTACGCCACGCTCACGGGGACTCGCGAGAGCCCCGAGATGGAAGTGCACACCTTCTCGGACCGGGACAGCATGATCCGTGCGCTGAGCAAGACCTTTAGGGGCCGTCTTCTAAGTGACCTCTACCACACCGTCTACTGCTTCGGCCCGCACAAGCCTCTCCGCCTGCGCGCGGTGATCGAGGAGGACGGCGAGGGCGAACAGAACCCCGAGTGGACCACCGTAACCCGTCCGGTCGGCATGCCCGATGCCGGCGAAGACGAGGCCGAGTCATGACTGCCGACGACGACACCGTGGCCGTCGCCAAGGACTACCCGACGAGCCCGCCCAAAGGCAGGGTCATAAAGGTCACCGACCCCGACGGGAACAGCTTCGAGCTGATCGCAGAAGGTCGCGCCTTCCGCGACTTCATCCTGCATCGAGGCTCGCCGTCATACGGCCTTCAGGGCCAGCGCTCGCGCTACGGCGGACTGCGGGTGCTCTGTTCGGCTGACCGACTGGCCCGTGCCGTGGCTGAAGGCCTCTGCACCATCGAGCTGGCAGCACCGAACACGAAAGAGAGTCCGCAGTGACCCGCAGCAACCGCTCGCGTGCCACAGATGCAGCGAATCGTGGCAAAGACCACATGCTGCGTCACGCGCTGGAGTTGGCCGAGGCTGGCTGGCGCGTCATCCCGCTCAACGGCAAGGTGCCCGTGATCGAAGACTGGCCCAACGAGGCCACGACCGACCCGGCTGTCATCCGCGAGTGGTGGGCAGGCGAGGACTGGAACATCGGCGCGCGCATCCCGGACAACCACGTCGTGATCGACATTGACCCCCAGAACGGGGGTTCCCTGGGGGCACTGGAGAGGCTGGCCGGGGTCAAGATGCCGCCGACGATGTCGATCCGGTCTGGCCGGGGAAGCGGCTCGGTGCACCTGCACTACCTCCGGCCGTTCCCGAAGACGACCAAGGTGCGGATGCCTCCGGGCGTCGACGTGCTCACCAACGCACAGGTCGTCATGCCGCCGAGCATCCACCCGGCTACCGGCAACCGCTACCGCTGGGGCGACAACGTACCCGTGGCTCGCCTGCCGCTGGAGGTCGTCAGCCTCATCAAGCCCAAGCCGTACACCCCTCGTCCGGGAGGCCGCTCGGTCAACATCAGCGCTCTGGTCGGGTACGTGCGTAATCAGCCGAGGGGTCAGCGCCACGACGCGTATCACTGGGCGGTTCGCAGGGCCATCGAGCACGACGCACCCGAGCGCCAGATTCGCAAGCTCATCGAGGCAGCCGAAGACCTCGGCTTCACCCCGCAGGAGGCCCGACGCATCGTCGACTCCGTCAGAAAGGCAACAGCATGACCACCGCTCAGTCACCCTCTGACGAGGAGGGCACTCTCACCCCGAGACAGAAGGCACTGATCAGCCGCAAGGCACGTGAGAGGGAGATCCGGGAACGGGTGCGCTCGCTGGAAATCGGCGAGGAGGCAAGACGTCGACTGGCCGAGAAGAAGGCCGGTGCGCTGGAGATCCCCGAGCCCTACCGGCTGGACCTCTTCCTCAAACGCGAGATGCCCGGCGACGAGGAGTACCTGATCGACGGCTTGTGGCCTGTCGACGGCAACGTCGTGTTCACCGCAGCACGCAAGTTCGGCAAGACGACGGCCGTAGGTAACCTGTGCCGCTCACTGGTCGACGGCGACCCGTTCATGGACTACTTCGAGGTCATGGACACCCGCAAGGTGTACCTGCTCGACTTCGAGATGACTGAACGGATGCTCCAGGGCTGGCTCAGGCATCAGGGCATCCAGCGCAAGCGCTCCATCACGGTGCACCCGCTCCGGGGCCAGGCAAGCACTTTCGCGATCACGGACGACAAGACCCGTGCGCTGTGGGCTCGGATGATCGAGGACACGGGTGCTGAGGTCCTCATCCTCGACCCGCTGCGGCCTGTTATCGACGCGCTCAACATCAAGGAGGCCAACGAGGTCGGCCCGCTCCTTCAGGCGTTCGCAGCACTCAAGCTCGAAGCAGGCCTCCGCGAGGGTCTGGTCGTACACCACCACGGGCACGGGGCGCAGCGCGCTGTGGGAGACAGCCGTCTGGAGACGTGGCCCGACGCCATGTGGTCCGGAACCATGGAAGACCACAGCGACCCGGAGTCGATTCACTACTTCCAGGCCATGGGGCGTGACGTGAACGTGCCGCGTGGCGTGGTCCTGCTCGATGAAGCCCGCCGTCAGACGTTCCGTACCTCAGTGGAGGACGAGGCCAAGGCGGTTCTCTTCGACCGGCTGGTCGAGTGGCTGGAGAAGGCACTGGCCCAAGACCTGGAAGCCGTCGAGCGCGGCGAGACCCCGAAGCATCAGCCGGGTGAACGCAACACCAGTCAGATCGAGGCCGCACGTATCCCGGGGTTCGGTTCCAACGGCAAGTCAGCCAAAGAGCTCGAGATGGCCGTCAATGCCGAGCGCGTAGTGCTGCGGGACGAGGGAAAGGGCAAGTCGAAGTGGTATTCACTCCCCCCACACCGCCAGTAGCCCACCACTACCACCCCTCCTTAAAGGGAGGGAGGGGGGTAGCCGGTAGGGACTACCCCAGGGGTATCAGTCTCAACCCCCACCACCCACCACACCGGCTGTGCGGCGATCAAGCACCCCTCACAGGAAGAGCAGCACCGCATGAACCCAACCGGGCCCCGAGAAGAGCCTCAAGCCGAAGGTCGAGGCCTTCCAGCGCCGTGCAACTGCCGTCAAGGCCACCCACCGCGAGAAGATCGAGGCGATCCGGAAGGACGAGCGCCTGACCTGGGAGGCTAACCAGGAGGACTTGGCCAGGATGGCCGATATCGCACGGCAGGGTCGCTTCTACTCGCACCACATCCTCGATCACCTTGGATCGCGGTCGCGGGCGGCCAGGACACAAGCGGCTTGCATTCGTATATCCCGAACAGACACCGTCCGCCCCAATATGCTCAGGGAAGCTTCAGCATGGGGGTGATCTGGTTTGGCGCCGATCTATCGCGATTTCAGGAGGCCGCCTCAGTGGGCGGTCGATGGGCGGCCGGATCCCGACGATTCTCAAAACTGGCTCGATTGGATGGCCACTGACGGCATCACGCACTACTACCGGCAGTTTCCTGCGAGTACTTGCAGCTTCTGTGGCGGTCCAGTCGACGGGTTCCAACACTGCTACAACTGCCGCACCGCTCGACAGTACATCGACGCGCTGATTGCCCCCTCGTACAGTCTCGATAACGGCCTTGAGTCGCTGGTCCGGAGCTTCAAAGACTTCGATATCAAGTGGCCCGTGTGGGTGCCGCTCGCATCGCTGCTCACCGATGCGATTGAGCGTCATGGGCCCTGTATGAACGCATATCTCGGGCAGGATGCCGTTCATACATGGGTACCCTCGGATGACCAGACGAGAGGGTTCGACCATATCGAGAAGCTCGCGTCGTCTACCGAAGAGATACGAGAGTTCGGTTGGACGCCAAATGTAGTGGTCCGCAACCTAGACCACACCCGGCCGCGTCCCGGGGGCAACGGGTCGTACCTAAAACCGGAGGCCTATGAGGTCGTGTCGGACGTCAGGGGTAGAAACGTTCTACTGCTCGATGATCTGTGGACATCGGGAGCGTCGATGGCCAGCACAGCGGCGGCGCTGAAGGGCGCGGGCGCTCAACGAGTTGTCGGGCTGGTCTTGGGAAGACACTTGAGACGGGACAATCAGACTGCTCCGCAGGTGTTCGCGGAAGTCGAAGCGAGGGGGTGGGAGTTCAGTGACTGCGGAATCCACGCGCGACTATGAGGCGGCGCACGCGTTGGCGGTCCTCGATCTGCCCGGATTCGGTGCGCGAAAGGCTCTCGACGCTTTCCAACACTTCGGCTCCGCAGCCGCCGCATACGAGCGCTTGACGGGGCCTAACGCGACCGACCGTATCTCCGCCTTCGCGGCCGAGCACCCGCTGCGCGACTATCTGGGCATCGTTCACGCGACCTACGCACTCGGCGGCAGCTTCAAGCTTTGGACCGATGCCGACTATCCCGCGAACCTATCTCAGTGGCAGGGCAGGCCGCCGGTTCTCTTCCTTAAGGGTGATCTCGGTGGGCTAACTCCTCGAGCTCTCGCACTTGTTGGGCGCGTGGATCCCACACCGGCCGGAGTGGACGCGGCGGCACGCTTCGCACGCCTCTGCGTAGAAAACGGCATCAACGTGGTCAGCGGGCTCGCGAAGGGAATCGACGGCGCTTCACACCGCGCCGCACTAGAGGACCCGCCTGGGCAAACCTACGCCGTCGTTGGGCACGGACTTGACTTCGCGTACCCCGCCCAGAACAGGGATCTGTACGCCGCTATCCCCGATCATGGGGCCGTCATCTCTCAGTTCCCGACCGGAACCGGCCCTCAACGGTGGACATTTCCCGCGCGCAACGAGGTGATGTGCACGCTCGCGCTCGGGACGGTAATCATCGAGGCGAAGGAGGGATGCGGCTCGATCATTCAGGCTGACTTCTCCTTCAAACACGGTCGCCCGGTATTCATCTTGAGCCGCAACCTCAAGGCGGGCGACGCGGACTGGGCTCGGCAGCTGGTTGCTCGCGGGGCACATGTGATTGAGAACTTCGACCAGGTGCTTGATCTCGTCGAGAGGGCGCATGGAGCACTCTGGGAGAGTAAGCACCGCGAAGAAGCGATGTTCGAGCTAGAGGACCTGACTATGACCCCTGAGCCCCGCGCAGCGTTATTCGACATCGATGGCGTCATTGCTAGCACCATGGACGCAGAGCGTCTTGCCGTTGCCGAGCTGGCTAGCCACTCGCTGCGGCAGGCAGTGGAGCCCGTTAGTGTGCCCGCGTACGGAAGCCCGATACAGAAGCTTGCGGCTCTTGGCGTACCCGACGCCGACGCGGTATACCGCACGTCTTACACATCCGTCTGGGAACGCCACGCTGGTGACCCGACCATCCACGAAGTGGTTGAGACGATTGGTCGGCTGAAGGCGGATGGCTGGAAGCTTGGCGCGATTACCAGCAATAACAGGCAGCGGGCGGAGATCCTAGTGCCGGCCGAGCTTCGTGCACAGTTCGATGCGTTCTTGACCTACGGGAACGGCGGTAAGGACAAGGCTGCCGCGATCGGTGCCTTGATCAGCAAGTGGAATGTTCGCCCGGACCGCGCTTTCTACATTGGCGATCAGCCCAAGGACCTCGTCGCAGCGCGCCAGGCAGGAGTAATGGGAATCGGCGTGCTCTGGGGCTTTGGAACACGCGAGGAGCTCGTTGCTGAGGGTCCAGCGTTGATCCTCGAAACACCAGCAGAGACGCTGACCCTGCTGGATCTCTTCTAGGCTGCGCCTGCGTGCGTCGGGGACTCCGAAAGCGCTCGCGCCACGCCTGACTAGAGCAGCCTTCGCTACCGGCCGTCGGCTGCACTCGGCAGTGATTGCAGGCGAGACGGGCGTCACTGGTCATCGCCATCAGACAGCCGTGGTTGAGCTCCGAGCGCGCCTTCGGGCTGCCGCGCGGCGAAGACGTCTTTCATCTCCTTTCTAACCTCCGCCACCGCTGGAATCGGTACCCGACACCGAGAGGCCCGTGGCGGGGTTGCGCTGGTGGTTTCCCCTATCCAGTCGAGCACCGTTTGCTCGAAGGGTCCCCTTCAGGCAAAGTTCTATTTACTCGAACAGATGTTCGAGGCATCACCGGCCACTGAAGGAGAACATCATGGCCAGCAGGAACACCGCCCCCGTCGAGGTCGAAGCCACGGAGCCCCGTCACCAGCACGTCGTCAACGAGGCCCTCGTCAAGGTCATCCAGGCGCACGGCATCGACATTCAGAAGAATCGGTACAAGGCCATGCGAGCCATCGCCTGGCAGGCATTCGTCGAGTCCATCGAGGCGGGCGACTTCGACGCACTCGTCGAGCGGGCCATCGCCAACGTCGACGAGCTTCCGTCTGGCTGGCAGATAACCGCACCGGTCAAGCCTGCCCAAAAGCCAACCTCAGCCAAGGCGCCGGTAAGGAAGGCGGCGACCACGTGAACCTGTCTGCCTACTGGGCCGCGTACGACGCCACGCTCGCCCGCATCCGCGACGAAAAGCCCGAGACCTTCGAGGCGTTGAAGGCGATCCTCGACCGCTTCCACCAGCCGAGCAGCGGCGACGCCTTCTTTCCCGGCGGCGCTGACGACACCCTCGCCGACGCCTTGCATGCGGCAGGCTGGGAGATCCGTTTCAACGAGGCGGACTACGTGTACATTGCTCGACACCCCCGCACGCGGGCGAAGCTCCACTACGTCGAGGGCGACCTGTACGATCGCACCCGCATCACCAGCGAGGAGGCCGAGCGATGACCACGATGATCGGCTACCTGCGGGTGTCTACCGAGGAGCAGGCCAATAGCGGGCTCGGCTTGGAATCTCAGCGCGACACCATCCAGCGCTACGCCGACACGCATGGCTGGGAGGTGGTCTGGTACATGGACGAAGGCCTCTCAGCCAAGTCACTGCACCGCCCCCAGTTGCAGGCCGCGCTCACACGACTGCACAGCCTGCCGAAGCAGCGCGACGTGGACGGGATCGTGGTCGCCAAGCTCGACCGCCTGAGCCGCAGCGTCCACGACTTCTCGGGCATCCTGAAGGTCTCCGCAGCACGCAAGTGGTCCGTCGTGGCCATCGACCTCGGCGTGGACACCAGCACACCGACAGGCAAGCTCGTGGCCAACGTCATGATGTCGGTTGCCGAGTGGGAACGCGAGGTCATCGGTGAGCGTACGTCTGCCGCCATGCAAGCGGCCAAGCGGCAGGGAAAGCACATGGGGCGGGTATCCGCACTCCCCCGCGGCACCGGCGACCGCCTGCTGACCCTTCGAGCCACCCACACTCTCGCCGGTACCGCCTGGCAGCTCAACGCCGAGGGGCTCACCACGGCCACCGGAGCGGCATGGACCTCGAACAGCGTATGTAAGGCGCAGCATCGGCTGAACGCCCGGCAAGGAACGGAACCGGCGCTCGCCGCCTGAGCTCGCACCCCCGTGCCCACCTAAGCTCCAAATCGATCTGTACATCACCGAAGGACGCCCACGCATGACCATCGCAATCAAACTCACCATGACCCTTGCCACGCTCGCGCTGGCCATGGCTGCGCTCACCGGGTGCGCCGTTGTGGCAACCGCGCCGCAAGCAGCGGAGCCGTCGTCGACGCCAACTGCGAGCCCAACACCAACGCCGACACAGACGTACCTAACGGAACTCCCTGAATGGGCGGAAGGCACGTGGCTCGTCTACCCCGATGGTATGGAGTGCTTCGGCACCGAGGGTTGCCCGAACGACTACCGTGCGTTCTTCGGCGAGCCTGGTCCAGTCCTGCCCGAGCGCGTCGTCTACTACGACCCAGCTCAGCACGACTGCGTCCTGGTCCAGCCCGCTGATGTGACGTGCTGACGTGTTCAAGCTCACCGGAACTCTTGCTGTCGTTTTCCTCGCGACAGTCGTGCTAGCCGGGTGCGCCGACACGACAAGAGCGCCGCAAGCGGCCGACCCGTCGCCGAAGCCCACAGTGAGCCCCTCCTCCACTCCGACATACCTGAGGGAACTTCCGGAGTGGGCTCAGGGTGCGACGTGGATCGTCTACCCCGATGGCGTCCAGTGCATCGGCACCGAGGGATGCGGCGGAGACTACCGCCGCGCCTTCGGCGACCCTGGTCCCGTGCTGCCCGAGGGTGTCGTCTACTACCACCCCGAAATCCACGACTGCGTCTACGTCCAGCCGGTCGGACGAGACTGCTGATGAAGCCCCCGAAGACCCCCTCCATTCCGGACGGGGGGCCTTCGGCATTCGAGGCTCAGCCAGTCATGCCGGACCGGATCCAGTCCTGCACGCGCCAGATGGCGTTGTACAGGTTGAGCGGTGCCAGGTCGTAGGTGTCCCAGCGCTGGCCGACGTGGGCGGTCCAGGCCGGGATGCGGCCGCAGCAGACGCGGTGCCCGAACAGGCTGAACAGAAGATTGCAGAGCTTGCCACGCATAGGGGTATCCCCTTCATCGTCGCCGGCCCCCGGATGGGGCTAGCGTTGATGGCTGCTCATCCCGCGAGCGTACCCCGCCAGTGCGCCTTCGTCACGCGAAAGGTTCGCAGCAGGCTCGTCCACTATGGTCGCGTAGAGGCGGGGGTGCTGAGCAACAACCACCGCAAGGAGGAGGCAACCATGGACCGCGGTGACAAGGCACGGACGCGTGACTACATCGGTCAGTACCTGGATGTGTCGGGTTCGCGCCTGTCGGACTATCAGGCTCAGCGCCTGGTGGACTTCATCGAGAACTACGACAAGTACCGCGGGCAGTCGTTCACAAAGAAGCGCTCTACACCTGGGTGGGGCTCCGACGGACGATACGAGCGCACCGAGATCATCATCGATACGTTCACCGACGCGGTGGGCATCCAACGCGAAACGCTGCACCGCTATGACGACGGCCAGGAAGACCGCTACGCCGAGAACATCACTACCGCCCGCGGCATCCTCGACTGGCTAGACGCCCACCGCTGAAAGCTCGGGCGTCTAGGGCAGCAGCTTCAGTGCCGGTCGAGGCTCTGCTGACAGACCGGAACGCGCTGGTTCGGGCCACGTCGGGAAGTCATGGGTGCGCCCACCGAACGCGAGGATGGTCTGCTCCGCCAGATCGCACGCGGCCTGGACGAAGCCCTCAGCGCCCATCACGCGCATCGAATGTCCGCCTTGCGCGAGCGGCCAAAGCGCGCCTGATTCGTTCGACGCCTTCCGCGGATCCTGGCCATGGCTCAGGAGGTCGCGAAGACTCTTCATGTCGCCAAGATAGGCATTGAGCGACTGAGTACCGCTGTAGACCGCCCACCTCGAACGGCTTCCGCCGACGGGGATCTGGATGCGCGTCCGCACGCCCCAGTCGTTCGTGAAGAGCCTGACGCCGTAGCGCTCCCCGGCACTGCGCAACTTGTCGGGGTTGAGCGGCAGCGCCCGGGCGCTTGAGGGGTCCCTCAAGACATCGTTGAAGAATCCTTCCAGAGCCGCGTAGGTCATTGTGAAAATGGCCCATCGGAGTGCGTATTGCTTGGACGAGCTCCCGAGCCGGCGACCGTCGAGTCCATGGAGGGCGTCTATGTCGCGGTGCAGCGTCAGCAGGAGGGTGGCGTTGATAAGCCCGCCTGCCAGGTCGCGGGCAGCGTCGACGACATCAGGGAGACGATGATGCGCTGCCATGAGCCGACGCTACCGGGTGCGAACACCGTCACAATTCATCGGCGCTCACTCATCCACGCCAACCAGCTGAAGCGATCCGTGTCGGCCGGTCAGAGCAGAGATCGCATCCTCGGCCCCCTGAACAGCTGCAGTCTCCAATCGGTCGGCTTCAGCTGCGAGACGTATGGCCTCTTCGCTGAGATCGGCGATGGCTTCCTCCAGCGCGGCGTCGAACCGCGGGAGAAGAACGTTCCTGATGTCCTGAGGGTCGAGGTGCGGCACCGACGTCCCCGAGGCGTACCGAACGACACGCGGACGGCCGTAGTCAACGTGGTTGAGGGCTGTCTGCAGGTAGCCCGTTCGGGCGCGAGTACGGTCCGGAACGATCCGAATGAGGTCGTGGCTACCGAAGACGCCGTCATGATTCTCGGTGAGCACCGTGGTCCGCCCCAGCAGCCCATACGTCTGCCCTGAGCAGGCCATGATGATCCAGCCGCTGCGGAGCATGTACTTCTTGGAGTCCGGAAGCAGCGCGGAGTAGACACGTTTGGTTACCGGCGCATTCACGTCGAAGAGCTCGCTCGCTGAGCGGTAAGGCGTGCCGTTGTCTCCGAAGTAGCGCTTGAACCTCGCGCCAACAGTCACCGACTTGACCACCTCGATGAGCGGTTGGACCTTATTGCTCGACCTCCGAACAAGATCCTCAACCTGCAGTACACCAGCCCGGTGGAACTGCCCCTCCATCCGGCGACGCCCCGCGAGGAGGCTCGATGCGCGCACAGTTGAGGAGACCGCATCGTGGACAGGCTCGTTAGAGGGGTTGACCGCTGCGGCATACATCTCATCTGCCCGCGCCTGAAGGCGGCGCGCCGACCGTCGCATCTCGAGCGCTGCATCCGCGTCTCGGCCTACGCGGCGGCGAGTCTCGATATCGGGCATCGCGACAGGCATACCGAGCACATGCTCCGGCTCTAGGTGCTTGATCATGTGCCCGTACTGCGAACTACGCGCGATCGCGAAGAACGTAGGCGTTTTCATGTAGGCGTAGAGCCAGCCGTAATCGGCAGCGTCGCGAGGGACTACGCGTAGCAGGTCGTGGGTGACGACCTTGTCGAGGTGCTCATCGTAGACCGCCGTCACCCGTCCGACCTCGCCTGAGCAAGACATCATGATCCAGTCGGATTCGAGGTAGCGAGTTTCGGAACGCGGGACCATCGCGGTGGCCAGCCACTTGCGCACGCGGGGCTGACTCTCGAAGACCTGCCCCGCCGACAAGAACGGGAGTCCCTTCCCAGGGTCCACCTGAAAGCCCTTGAGTCGCGAGGGCTGCCACACGTCCGCGACCTTGGACATCGGCAACGATGAGGGCACTAGCTCCAAGCCTTGACGGAGGCCATATCCGTCGGTCAGGAAGGTGGACGCCTCGAGTCGGCGGTCGCCCCGCGTGAGGACACGAGAGCTAACGGGTGCCCACAGAACGCGAGACTCAGTTGCTTCACCGTCAAGCTGGTCAGGGAGCTCCTGTGTCAGAGAGTCCTGAGCCATGCCCGAAACTCCTCCGCGATCTCGTGCGTGTTGTCGTCGACGACTCGCTCCTTAGCTAGGTGCTTCTGCTCCTCGCCGTCGCCGTCCGCTGCGGTCGTAACGGCGTCCTCCGTCTCCCGAACGATCTCGAAGCCCTGGTCATCACGCATGTAGACGGAATTGCCGCGCTTGTCGTGACCGATATGGTCACAGATAGCCATGAAGATGTCATAGTCATTGATCCGACCGGCCGCGATCTCGTCCCGCACCTCCTGCTCGGACTTGCGCTGCAGGACGAGCACTGAGGTCTGAACGCTAGTGCCCGGCTGGAAAGTGTCCGGGTGCAGGTCGATCGAAGCGAGGACCGTGGCGTAGGTCAGTATCCACTGCCGCACGAAACCGAGGCCGGGGCTGCCCAGGATGCCGTCCGGGAGCACCAGCGCGGCACGTCCTGTGCCCGGCTTCAAGAGCTGGATGCAGCGCTCGATGAAGAGGATCTCCGGCGGGCGCGATGTCGTCTTGGTGGTCTTCACCCAGACGTCCCGCTCCTCGTCGTAATCCCACTGGTGGCCGAGATCGAACTGCTCGAGGATCGCGGGCTCATCGATGGGAATCTTCGAGCCGAATGGCGGGTTCGTGAGAATCACGTCGACGGAACCGATGAGGTCTCGGTTTCGCAGGTCATCGGTCCACCGCGTCGGGTTGTCGAGGGAGTTCGCCTGAAAAAGACCCCCGGATCCGTCATTGTTCATGACCATATTCATCTTGGTCGCGCGCACAAGATTCGGGTTGAAGTCCAGCCCGACGAGCTTGTTCTCGAGGAAGTACTTCTTGCGGTCCCGAAGCGTCTCATCCTGGAGCTGGCGGCTGCGGCCTGACGCACGGACCTCTTGCTTGAGGGACGCCAGAACGTGGTTCATCGCGGCGATGAGGAAGCCGCCAGTGCCGCACGCGGGGTCGAGGATGAGGTCCTTGTCCCCCGGGTCCAACATGTTGACCATCATGTTGCAGACGTTGCGGGGCGTGAAAAACTCGCCGCGATCGCCGCGAAGGTTCGAGCCGACGATCTCTTCGTAGGCCTTGCCCTTGACGTCGACGTCCGAATCGAGGAGCGAAAACATCTGCAGCTGCGTAACGATGTACGCGAGCACCTTTGGCTCGAGCTCAATCTGCTCGGTCGGCTTGAAGATCTGCGGGTACTGCTTCAGGACGGTCTCGAAGAGCTTGCCAATGCGGCTGGCGCAGCGCATCAGGCCGGTCATGTTCTGACGCTCCTTGGGTGTTGCGTAGAACTGGGGCGATGCCGAGTCGCGCTCATCCTGGATCTTGCAGAAGATGAGCTTGAGCAGCTCCCAGAACGCCTCCGGCTTCTGCATCCCCTGGTTGCCTGCGATGTAGCTGTGCGCCCGGCGGAACGCGAACAGTAGCGAATCCGACGCGGCAGGACGCAACTGGTCGAAGCGCGGCGTACCAGCCTCGGCAGTGTCCCCGCTGTGAGGGATGTCCGGGATCTCTACTTCCACGCGCTTTCCATGGCTATCGACCTCGAACGCGTAGCTCGACATGTCCTCGCCGTTGGTCCACATGCCGACCTCGACGTTGGGGCAAGCGGCCATGTAGCTGAGCATCTGTTCGACGCCGTCCTTCTTCATCGACGGCCGGACCTTGCCGTTCTTGCACTCGATGATGAGCCAGGCGGTCGACTGGGTCTGCTCGGCAGCCTTTAGGCCCGGGGGGAATACGACGATGTCGACGCGCACCCGGCGGCTGCCAAACTTGATCGGAAACTCGACCCGGATGTCCGCCTTGTCATAGCCATACTCGCGAACGAGTGACTTCAGGATCTCCTGACGGACATACTCCTCTGGGGTGTCTTGCCGAAGCGTCACACCATCAATGAAGTCGAGGACCTTGCCCGGAGGCACAATGGCGAAGCCCCCATGTGGGGCGATGCTCTGAATGCTCACGCTGTTCTTTCTCGTTCCCAACCGCCGCGGAAGCGCGACTCCTGCCCTGCCGAGGTCGGCGAGGCGGCCGTCTAGGCAGGCTACCGTGCTGCGGGGACAGAGCGATGCTCGGACCACGCGCGTCGCCCAGGCGCGGTCGCCTTAGTACGTTTTCGCAATTGCGGCGGGGAAGAGCATGTAGATCTCCTTCCGCCCGGCGCGCTCGATGAGGGCGCGCTTGGCGTCCTCGCGGGCGTCCAGCGCCTGTGCCTGCAGCACATGTGCGAGCGGGGCGCCGCGCTCGATCGCGGCGACGAGCTGATCGATCGAACGGGTCAGAGCCGGGATCTCGAGTCCGACCGCCAGGCGCGTGAGCGACTCCGACAGCGACGAACCGGTGCCGACGGCGACGATCACGCCTCTCAGCTCCGTCGTGAGCTCCCCCGCACCCACCTCGCTCACGCGCCGGAGCGAGTCGAGGATGCCCTCGCCGGCAGACAGGCACAGCGCGAGGAACTCCAGCACCGTGGGCAGTTCCTCCTCGATCCGCGCCGCGCGAGCGCGGGCGGCGTTGGTCAGCCAGGCGTCGTACGCGAGCCCGGCGGCGACGGCCGCGACCGGTGGCAGCAGACCGAGCACCGGCGATCCGCGCCCGGCGAGCACGAGCGCGACGACGACGCACCCGCCGACGCCGAGGCCCACGATCGCCCAGCCGAGCTGGCGGCTGCGGAATCTCGCGGGGTCGATGGTCCATGCCGCGCGGTGCAGGCGTCGTGCGAGGATCGCGTCACCGCCCGCCAGGCGGGCGAGCCTTCCCCGCGCCAGCAGGGACCAGGTGGAGGTGCTCCAGGCGAAGGGCGATCCCCCGCCGCCGGCTCCCGCGACGTCGAGGCCGCGTGGGTCCGTGATGTCCCGGATGTACGGCGCGATGCGGCGCGCCAGGCTCGGTGCACCCCAGCGCGGCGCGAGCGAGATCAGCAGGCACACGCCGACGCCGAGTGCCGTGCCGAGCACGATGGCGAAGGCGACGTCGCTCACGCCGGTGACGATCATCCGAACCACCGCCGCGGCTCGGGCAGGCGGCCGAGCCGGATCATGAGCCGATAGGCGACCAGCGAGACCGCCGCGCCGACGAGGATCAGGGCGATCCCGCCCGGGCTGGCGTAGGCGCTCGCTCCCTCCGGGCGCATCGCAAGCAGTGCGAGGATCACCCACGGGGCGACCACGCCCAGCACCGCTGCGCCGCGGACCCACGACTGCCGCGACTCGACCTCGGCGCGCAGCGCCGCATCCGCGCGCACCGACGAGGCCAATGCTCGAAGGACGGAGGTGAGCTCGGTGCCCCCGACCTGTCGCGCCATCCGCAGTGTCTCGACGATCCGATCGGACACGGGGTCTGCGAGGGCGGTCTTCAGGCGCTGGATGCTGGAGTCGAAGTGGCCGGACGCCGCGACGTCGCGCGCGAACCCGGCGAACGCCGGTCGCAGCTCGGCGGGTGCCGAGTCGGCGAGGCTCCCCACCGCGTCGGGAAGCGACATCCCGGCACGCACCGAGGCGATGAGCAGGTCGCACACATCGGGCCAGAGTCCTCGGCGGGTGCGCAGGAGCTTGGAGCGCCGCGCTCGCAGCCAGGCGAACGGGGCGATCGCCCCCGCCGCCGCGGCGACGAGCGCGAGCGCGGCGACCGGCGCGACGAGCCACGCGATCGCTGCCGCCACCACGGCACAGAGGCCCGCGACGACCACCATCGACGCCACGGAGACGCGGGCCATCCCCGCATCTTCGAGCAGCCGGGCGATCCGACCTCGGTGCACCGACTCGGCTCTCGTACGGGAGCCGGCTGGCCACAGCCACGGCGACGCCACCAGCAGCAGCCCCGCCGCGAGCACGGCACCCCACAAGAAGGTCACGGGGCGTCCGCCCGGTAGAGGGTGCGCGCCGTGATCACGCCGTCGGCCACGCCGGTCGGCGCGACGATCTCGACCACGCGCCGTGCGCCCGAGGCGTCTCGTTCGCAGTGCGCCACGAGCTGGACGGATGCCGCCACCGCCGGCTGCACGAAGCTCGCGTCGATGTTGCGCCCGGCAAGGAGCGGCAGCGCCGCGAGCTTGGCGAGAGCCTCGCGTGCAGAGTTGGCGTGGATGGTGGCCGCGCCCGGCACGCCGGTGTTGAGCGCCAGCAGCAGATCGAGGGCCTCGGCGTCGCGCACCTCACCGACGACCAGGCGGTCGGGGCGCATGCGCAGCGCTTCTTTGACGAGCCGTCGCAGCGTCACCTCGCCGGTGCCTTCGAGGCTGGGCTGTCGTCCTTGCAGCGACACGAGGTCGGCCGCGGCGACGGCGAGCTCGAACGTCTCCTCCACCGTCACGATCCGATGCTCGGGCGGGCACGCCGCGATGAGCGCGCCCAGCAGCGTCGTCTTGCCCGCGTGCGTCGCCCCCGACACCAGTACCGACCGCCCGGCGATCATCGCGTCGCGCAGCAGAGTGGCGGCTTCCGGGGCGATCGAGCCGGCCGCGACCAGACGGCCGAGATCACGGTACGCCGGAAGGAACTTGCGGATGTTGACAGCCCAGTGCCGGCGGGTGATGTCGGGGATCACCACGTGGAGCCGGCTGCCATCGGGGAGGGAGGCGTCCACGAACGGCTGGCTCAGGTCGACGCGACGGCCGCTGGACTGCAGCATCCGTTCCACCAGGTCTCGCACGGCGGTGTCGGTGAGCATGAGAGGCACCCGCTCGGCGACACCCGCCCGCGCCACGAAGATCCGGTCGGGAGCATTGATCCACACCTCCTCCACCGTCGGATCGTCGAGGTAGGCCTGCAGCGGTCCGAAGCCGGCGACGGCGGCCAGGACCTCCCGTACGCACGCCGTCTCGTCGTCGACCGGCGCCATCCCACGAGCCAGGGCGAAGTCATTGTGACGGCGCACCTCGGCCCGGGCCACCTGCGCCGCGAACTCGGGATCACGGGTCGGATCCGACCGCTCGGCACGCAGCCTCTCGCGCACCCGTTCCGCCACGAGGGTCGCGACGGGAGCGGTGGAGGAGGTCACGTCAGCATCCTCGCAATTCGTCGCGGAGCCAGCCGAAAGTTATCCACAGATGCGGCCGCCGCCCTCGAGGGGCAGGATGGAGCCACCGACGAAAGGACGACGATGATGACGAAGACGGAACTGGCGCCGGCGGCGAAGGCAGGCCTCGGCGTCCTCGGCCTCGTGCAGGTCGTGTTCGCGTTCCTGGCGTTCTGGGATCTGTCCCACCGCGAGGCCGACGAGGTGCGCGGGCCCAAGGCGGCGTGGGTCCCAGCGATCCTCGTGAACTGGATCGGCCCGGCGAGCTACTTCCTGTTCGGTATCCGCCGCTGATCCCGGCCCGAAGCGGGGGCCAGCCCCACAGCCGACCCCCAGTCCCCTCAGTAGACTGAGAGCCACTTGCGGGAGTGGTGAAATCGGCAGACACGCAGGATTTAGGTTCCTGTGCCTTCGGGCGTGTGGGTTCAAGTCCCACCTTCCGCACGCGAGTTCTCGCAATCTCCGCCGACTGACGACGGGAAACCCATCGTGCACGCTGTTCCCACCGCCTTGATCCCCTGGCTGGATCCGGCCGCCATCATCGAATGGGCGGGCCCCTGGGCGCTCGTCGCCGTGTGCTTCATCGTCTTCGCCGAGACGGGACTGCTCATCGGATTCCTCCTCCCCGGCGACACGCTCCTCGTCATCTCGGGCCTGCTGTCGCACCCGCAGTCGTATGCGCCGCACGGCGTGTTCGGGATCAGCGTGTGGTGGGTGGCGCTGCTGATCGGTCTTGCCGCGTTCGTCGGCGGAGAGGTCGGCTACTACATCGGCCACAAGGGCGGCCCGGCGGTCTTCGAGAAGAAGGAGTCCGGGCTGTTCAGCGTGAAGAACGTCGAGCGCACGAACGCGTTCTTCGAGCGGTTCGGCGGGCTGACGATCATCCTGGCCCGCTTCGTGCCGATCGTGCGCACCTTCGCCCCCGTGGCGGCGGGCGTCGGGCACATGAACAAGTGGAAGTACACGCTCTACAACTTCATCGGCGCGGTGCTGTGGGGCTTCGGCCTCACCATGTTCGGCTACGCCATCGGGTTCATCCCGCCGGTCGCCACCTTCGTCGAGAACTACATCGACCTGATCCTGCTCGCCGCGGTCGGCGGCACGGCGCTCGTGACGCTGTGGCACTACTTCCGCGAGCGCAGCAAGGCGAAGAAGGCCGCAGCAGCCGGTGAGGATGTCGTCACCGACCACAGCGAGGCCGAGGCGCTCGTGCTCGATCCCGAGGTGTTCGACCGCGGCACCGAGCACCAAGAGGGTGGCGCCCCGAGGGCCTGAGCCCCGCCGGCCTGACGCGACGGCGAGCCGTGGCTCAGGCCGTCAGGAAGCCTTCTTCTTGGCGGCGGGCTTCTTGGCCGGCGACTTCGCCGCGGGCTTCTTGGCGGATGCCTTCGCCGCCGGCTTCTCGTCCGCCCCGGCATCCTTCTTGCCCGACGCCTTCGATCCGCCGCCTTCTCGAGCAGCGCGCGACTTCTCGACGCTCGCGCGGAGCGCGGCCATGAGGTCGATGACCTCCCCGCCCGCCGCCTCTTCCTCCTGCTCGCCGAACGTCTCGGAGGTGTCGAGCGCGTCGCCCTGCTCGAGCTTCGCCTCGATCAGGGTGCGCAGCTCCTGCTGGTACTCGTCGGTGAACTCCTCGGGATCGAAGTCGCTCGAGAAGCTCTCGACGAGGGATGCCGACAGCTCGAGCTCCTTCGCCGAGATCCGCACGCTCTCATCCAGCGCCGGGAACGCTGCTTCGCGCACCTCGTCGGCCCACAGCAGGGTCTGCAGCACGAGCACGTCGCCGCGCACGCGGAGGGCGGCCAGCCGCGTCTTCTGCCGCAGCGAGAACCGGACGATCGCCGTGCGGTCGGTCTGCTCGAGCGTCTTGCGCAGCAGCACGTACGCCTTGGGCGAGCTCGAGTCCGGCTCGAGGTAGTAGGCGCGATCGAGCGTCAGCAGATCGATCTGCTCGCTCGGCACGAACTCGACGACGTCGATCTCACGACTCTTCTCGGCCGGAAGCGCGCCGAGATCGTCTTTGGTGAGGACGACGGTCTTGTCGCCGTCGTCGTACGCCTTGTCGATGTCGGAGTACGGCACGACCTCGCCGTCGATCTCGCACACCCGCTGGTAGCGGATGCGCCCGCCGTCCTTGTTGTGCACCTGATGCAGCGACACGTCATGGTCCTCGGTCGCCGAGTACACCTTCACCGGCACGTTGACGAGCCCGAACGTCAGTGCACCCTTCCAGATCGCCCTCATCACACCAGTGAACACCAGGGCGGCGACACCGGACCACCCCCTTGCGGGCGACGTCGCCGATAATCTGTGCACATGGCGGGCGACGAGCAGCTGGTGCGCATCGGCGGCCGGCGCCTGCGCATCACCAACCTCGACAAGGTGCTCTACCCCGAGTCGGGCACCACCAAGGGCGAGGTCATCGACTACTACTCGCGCATCGGCGAGGTGCTGATCCCCCACGTCATCGGGCGTCCCGTGACCCGCAAGCGGTGGCCCGACGGCGTCGGCACCGAGGACGACCCGGGCATGGTCTTCTTCGCGAAGGACCTCGAGCGGGGTGCACCGTCATGGGTGAGACGGATGCCGATCCCCCACTCCACGGGAACCAAGGAGTATCCGCTGGTCGGCGACATCCCGACGCTCGTCTACCTGGCGCAGGTGGCCAGCCTCGAGCTGCATGTGCCGCAGTGGCGCTTCGCGCCGGACGGCGGTCGCGGCCCCGCCGACCGGCTCGTCCTCGACCTGGATCCGGGCCCCGGCGCCGGTCTGCAGGAGTGCGCCGTCGTCGCGGGCTGGGCGCGCGACATCCTTCGCGGCATGGGGCTGGAGCCGTATCCGGTCACGAGCGGCAGCAAGGGCATCCATCTCTACACCGCCCTACCGCCCGGCCAGTCGACCGAGGAGGCGTCCACGCTGGCGAACGAGCTCGCCCGAGCGATCGAGGCTGACCACCGCGACCTCGTCGTCAGCAGCATGAAGAAGAGCGAGCGCCACGGGAAGGTGCTCATCGACTGGAGTCAGAACAACGGGTCGAAGACGACGATCGCCCCGTACTCGCTCCGCGGCCGCGCACATCCGACGGTTGCGGCGCCCCGCACGTGGGACGAGCTCGACGACCCCGAGCTGCGCCACCTCGAGTTCACCGAGGTCCTCGAGCGCATCGAGACCATCGGCGATCCCATGGCGGCCCTCGGCTTCCACGCCGGCGGGCGCGAGGCGGAGTCCGGACCGCTGTCGGCCTACATCTCCAAGCGCAGCGCGCAGCGCACACCCGAGCCCGTGCCGGCGAACCCGCTGGGCGCGACCCCTTCGGGCGAGCGGCCGCGCTTCGTGATCCAGGAGCACCACGCCAGCCGCCTGCACTGGGATTTCCGACTCGAGCGCGACGGCGTGCTGGTGAGCTGGGCGGTGCCGCGCGGCGTCCCGCACTCGTACAAGCGGAACAACCTCGCCGTCATGACCGAGGACCACCCCATGGAGTACGCGACCTTCGAGGGCACGATCCCCGCCGGCGAGTACGGCGGCGGCACGGTGACCATCTGGGATGACGGCCGCTACGACCTCGAGAAGTGGCGCGACGACGAGATCATCGCGACGCTCGAAGGGCGCCCCGGTGGGCCGCTCGGCCGCGTCCGCCTCGCGCTCATCCGCACGGAGGGCGAGGGCGAGAAGTCGAGCTGGCTGCTGCATCGGATGAAGACGGATGCCGACGGCCGGCCGCAGCCGGACGGCACCGTCGTGGAGCCCACTCCCCAAGCCGACGAGCCGCGCCCGGCCGCCCGCACCGGCCACGAGCGGCATGCGTCGTCCCCCGGGGCGGAATTCCGGCCGACGGCATCCGGAACAGGAGGTCCGGCGCAGACAGGACGAACCGGCGTGAAGCGTCCTGTCGTCGGCAGAAGACCTGATCCGGGCGACGACGCAGGGGCCGAACCGTCGGCGGCGCCGCTCCCCCACGGTGAGGAACTGCGCCCGATGCTGTCGACGACGGCGACCCCCGCCGTCGCCCGCGCCGCCTCGGAGCGCTGGGGCGCACCCGCGTGGGTCGAGATGAAATGGGACGGCATCCGTGCCGTCGGCGCGTGGGACGGTCGCCGACTGCGGCTCTTCGCGCGCAGCGGCAACGAGGTGACCCACCGGTACCCCGAGCTGACGGCGGTCGACGCCGGACTCGGCCGCGAGCCGGCCGTGCTGGACGGTGAGCTGGTGGCGCTCGAGCCCGATGGTCGTCCCAGCTTCCCGCTGCTGCAGACGCGCATGAACCTCGAGCGGGCCGGCGACATCGCGCGGGAGGCCCGGCGCACGCCGGTGCGCTACTACCTGTTCGACATCCTCGCCCACGACGGCGACGATCTCGTCGACCTCCCGCTGCGCGAACGGCGCGATGTGCTCGAAGCAGTGGCGGCGGCTGGGCCCACGCGTTCAGAGGCTCCACGCGGCGTGCCAGCGCCGCGTGGAGGGAACGTGGGGACCGTCGATGCGATCGCCGTGCCGCCGGTGTTCGACGATGTCGACGCAGCCCTCGATACGAGCGTGCAGCTGCGGCTCGAGGGGATCGTCGTCAAAGACCCGAGCTCGCGCTACCTGCGCGGCGGCCGCTCCGAATCCTGGCTGAAGGTCAAGATCACCCGCACGCAGGAGGTGGTGATCGCGGGCATCCGTCCCGGCAAGGGCGGGCGCAGCAGCACCTTCGGATCGCTGCTGCTCGGCATCCCGGACGAGGGGGGCCTGCGGTACGCCGGCCGCGTCGGGTCCGGCTTCAGCGACTCGACGCTCGCGACGCTCATGAAGAAGCTGCTGCCCCTGCGCACCGACGACAATCCCCTGACCGGCGTGCCTCCGCTCGACGCCCGCGACGCCCTGTGGGTGCGCCCGGAGCTGGTCGGAGAGGTGGAGTACGGCGAGTTCACGCCGGGCGGCATCCTCCGCCATCCGCGGTGGCGGGGGCTGCGTCCCGACAAGCAGCCCGAGGAGGTGCGCCGCGAGGACTGACCGGCTTCCCGCTCAGGCGTGGGGTTCGTGCTCAGGCGTGGGCTTCGTGCTCGACGTGGCCGGCGGGCTCGAGCTGGAAGGTCGAGTGCTCCACGTCGAAGTGCTGCGACAGACAGGTCTGCAGACCGCTCAGGATGCCGGCTGCCCGGCCGTCCGCGAGCGCGGCATCGTCGACGACGACGTGGGCCGTGAACACCGGTGCGCCGCGGGTCAGCTGCCACACGTGGACGTCGTGCACGTCGACGACACCGGGCGTGGCGAGGATGTGTTCGCGGATCTCCGTGACGTGCGTGCCCTCGGGCGCCGATTCGGCGAGCACCGACACAACCTCGCGGAGCAGCCCGATCGCGCGCGGCACGATCATCGCCGCGATGAAGAGCGACGCGATCGCGTCGGCCTGATTCCACCCCGTGGTGAGCACGACGATCGCCGCGACGATGACGGCAGCCGACCCGACCAGGTCGCCGAGCACCTCGAGATACGCACCACGCACGTTGATGCTGTGCCGCTGCGCCGCGCCGAGCAGCCACATCGCGACGGCGTTCGCGACGAGTCCGATCACGGCGACGACCAGCATGAGACCGCCGGCGACCTCGGCCTCGCCGGGATTCAGCAGCCGCGAGACGCCTTCATATGCCACCCACGCTGACAGCAGGATGAGGATGATGCCGTTGACCAGGGCGCCGAAGACCTCGGCCCGCTGATAGCCGAAGGTGCGGCGGTCGTTGGCCGGCCGCGCGGCGACCGTGCTCGCGACGAGGGCGATCACGAGGGCTGCGGCATCCGTGAACATGTGCGCCGCGTCGGCGAAGAGCGCAAGGGATCCCGACAGCGCCGCCCCGACGATCTGCACCACCATGACGGTGGCGGTGATCGCCAGCGAGATCGTGAGGAGGCGGCGGTTGCCGGCCCCCCGGATCCCGGTCGGCGCGTGATCGTGCATGCGCCCAGGCTAAGCCCGCGACCGGCCCGGAACGGCCCGATCCGGCTAGTCGGGAATGATCGTGATTCTCAGTCGCAGCACCGCCGGCGACGGGTCAGAGCTCGGCGAGCAGCGGTGCGAGCGCCTCGAAGGCGCGAGCGCGATGGGATGCCGCATTCTTCTCGAGGGCGTTCCACTCGCCGACCGTCCGCTCGGCGTCGGGCGCCTGCCCGTCGGGGATGAAGATGGGATCGTAGCCGAAGCCCCCCTCGCCCGCGGCCGCCTCCGCCAGGCGACCGGGCCACACGCCCTCCACCACGCTCTCGCGCGAGGCGTCCCCCGGCACCACGAACGCGATCGTCGAGACGAACTGCGCCGTGCGGTGCGGATCGCGGATGTCGGACAGCTGGTCGAGCAGCAGATTCAGGTTGGCCGCGGCATCCTTCGCGTGTCCTGCCCAGTAGGCCGAGAACACCCCGGGCGCGCCGCCGAGCACATCGACGCAGATGCCCGAGTCGTCCGCGAGAGCAGGCAGGCCGGTGTACTCCGCCGCGGCCCGCGCCTTGATCAGCGCGTTCTCGGCGAACGTGACACCGTCCTCGACCGGCTCAGGGCCGTTGTAGGCCACGACCACGAGATCCGGCCGCGTGATCGCGACGATCGCCTGGAACTCCTCGACCTTGTGGCGATTGTGGGTCGCGAGCACGATCTGGCGCACGACGCCGTCCGCATCGGCGGCAGTCTGGGCCTCCGCCTCGGCGATGGCATCCGCCATGTCGTCCGGGTGGGCGGTCATGCCGCGCCCCCGGCGACACCCTCGCCGAGCGCGGCGAGCTGGCGCGTGCGCAGGTCGACGCAGCCGTTGACGCCGAGCTCGAGGAGGGCGTCGAGTTCGCGCTTGTCGAAGGGCGCGCCCTCGGCGGTGCCCTGCACCTCGACGAACAGACCGCGACCGGTGACCACGATGTTCATGTCGGTCTCGGCGCGGACGTCCTCGACATAGGCCAGGTCGAGCATCGGCTCGCCGTCGATGATGCCGACAGACACGGCCGACACCGAGTCGAACAGCACCTGCGCCTTCTGCCCGATGAACTTCTTGCGCCGGCCCCACTCGATCGCGTCCGCCAGCGCGACGTATGCGCCCGTGATGGCCGCCGTGCGCGTGCCTCCGTCGGCCTGCAGCACGTCGCAGTCGATCACGATCGTGTTCTCACCCAGCGCCTTGGTGTCGACGACGGCGCGCAGTGCCCGGCCGATCAGGCGCGAGATCTCATGCGTGCGGCCGCCGATCTTGCCCTTGACGCTCTCGCGGTCGTTGCGCTCGTTCGTCGCGCGCGGCAGCATCGCGTACTCCGCGGTGATCCAGCCCTTGCCCTTGCCCGAGAGCCAGCGCGGCACGCCGTTGGTGAACGACGCGGTGCACAGCACCTTCGTGTTGCCGAACGAAATCAGGGCCGAGCCTTCTGCCTGGCTCGACCAGCCCCGCTCGATGGTGACGGGACGCAGCTGGTCGACGGTGCGGCCATCGGCGCGGGTGATGTCGGTCATTTCTCTCCTCTGACGGTGCGCATGTCCCGAATTCGATCGCTTCCGGATGCCGGGAGCGGTGGGTTTCGGGACATGGTGCGGGGATTGTGGGACACGGATGCCTCAGCCGAGTCGCGTCGGCAGATCGATGGCGCCGGTCTGGACCAGCCGCACCGAGCTGACCTCGCGGCCCATGAGCCGGTGGGCGAGGCGCAGGAACTCGTCGGCGGACGCGCCGGTGGCTTCGTAGACGTGCTGGGGGTCGGCATCCGGACCCGCGAGCAGGTCGCGGGAGACCAGCTGACGGTAGACATCCTTCGCGGTCTCGGTATCGCTCGACACCAGGCTGACCTCGGGCCCCATGACATAGCTGATCGCGCCCTCGAGGAACGGATAGTGCGTGCAGCCGAGCACCAAGGTGTCGACGCCGGCGTGGCGAAGTGGCGCCAGATACTCCTCGGCGACCGCGAGCACCTCGGGCGAGCCGGTGATGCCGGCCTCGACGAACTCCACGAACCGCGGGCAGGCCTGGGCGAAGACCGTGAGCCGTTCGTTCACCCCGAGCATGTCCTGGTAGGCGCCCGAGCTGATGGTGCCGGCGGTGCCGATGACGCCGACGCGCCCGTTGCGGGTCGTCGACATCGCGGTCCGCACGGCGGGGTTGATCACCTCGACGACCGGAACGTCATAGCGCTCTCGCGCGTCGCGCAGCATGGCGGCCGACGCGGTGTTGCACGCGATCACGAGCATCTTGACGCCCTGCGCCACCAGGTCGTCGAGCACCTCGAGCGCGTAGCGGCGCACATCCGCGATGGGCTTCGGCCCGTAAGGCGAACGTGCGGTGTCGCCGATGTAGAGGATCGACTCCTGCGGCAGCTGGGCCGAGACGGCCCGCGCGACGGTGAGTCCGCCGACTCCGGAGTCGAAGATTCCGATCGGCGCGTCGTTCACGATGCCCCAGCCTACGCCAGCCGCTCACTAGGCTGGCCCGCATGACCCACGGGCACGCTTCGCGAGAGGGCGCCTCGACCGCCCTGCTGACGGACCGCTACGAGCTCACCATGGTCGACGCGGCCCTCCGCGACGGCACGGCCGACCGCCGCTGCGTGTTCGAGCTGTTCGGCCGGCGGCTGTCGGCGGGCAGGCGCTTCGGCGTGGTCGCGGGCACCGGCCGGCTGCTGTCGCTGATCCGCGACTTCCGCTTCGCCGACGAAGAGCTGCGGTTCCTCCGTGACGAGAAGGTGGTGGATGCCGCGACCCTCGACTTCCTCGAGGGTTACCGCTTCACCGGCTCGATCACCGGCTACCGCGAGGGCGAGCTGTACTTCCCCGGCTCCCCCATCCTGACCATCGAGGGCACGTTCGCCGAGGCCGTCGTGCTCGAGACGCTCGCGCTGAGCGTGCTCAACCACGACTCCGCCATCGCGACCGCGGCCGCGCGCATGAGTGTGGCGGCGGGCGACCGGCCCCTCGCCGAGATGGGCTCACGCCGGGCGGCGGAGGGGTCGGCGGTCGCCGCCGCACGCGCGGCATATATCGTCGGCTTCGCCGCGACCTCCAACCTCGAAGCCGGCCGGCGGTGGGGCATCCCCACGATGGGCACCGCCGCGCACTCGTGGACGCTGCTGCACGACACCGAAGAGGACGCCTTCCGCGCCCAGATCGAGGCGCTGGGCGTGGGCACCACGCTGCTCGTCGACACGTACGACATCCGCCGCGGCGTCGAGACGGCCGTGCGCATCGCCGGCCCCGGGCTCGGGGGCGTGCGCATCGATTCCGGAGACCTTCCCACCGTCGCGGCCGAGGTGCGCGCTCAGCTCGACGAGCTTGGAGCGACCGGCACCCGCATCACGGTGACGAGCGACCTCGACGAGTACGCGATCGCTGCCCTCGCGGCATCCCCCGTCGACTCGTACGGGGTAGGCACCTCGGTGGTGACCGGGTCCGGAACCCCGACCGCCGGGATGGTGTACAAGCTGGTCGCCCGGCAGGGCGACGACGGCGGGTGGGTCGGCGTGGCGAAGGCGTCGACCGACAAGGGTTCGAAGGGCGGGCGCAAGGCGGCGTTCCGCACGCTGGACGACGGCACGGCCACGAGCGAGCTCATCGTCGTGTCCGATGGCTTCGAAGCCCTCGACACGGGGGCGTCGCACCCGCGGGCGCGGCCGCTGCAGGTGCCGCTCGTGACCGACGGCGCACCGGATGCCGCGTTCGAGGGCACCGACGGCGTGGAAGCCGCCCGGGCGCATCACGCGCGCGTGCGCGAGGAGCTTCCGGTGCGCGCGCTCGCCCTCAGCCGCTCCGACCCGGCCATCCCGACGGTCTACGCCGACGCAGAGTGACGCTCACGCGCGGCGCGGGCTCGCACCTGCGCGATCCGACGGACGGTGTCAGGCGCCGAGGGACTCGTAGATCTCTTTGCAGGTCGGGCAGACCGGGAACTTCTCGGGGTCGCGGCCGGGCGTCCACTTCTTGCCACACAGCGCACGCACCGGCTTGCCGGTGATCGCGGACTCGAGGATCTTGTCCTTCTTCACATAATGCGAGAAGCGCTCGTGGTCACCCGGCTCGATGTTCTCTTCTTTGAGGAGCTCTTCGAGCTCGCGATCGAGGGTCGCGATGCCGCCCTGATCAGGGCTGTCCAGCGGGGTGCTCATGGTCTGTCAGTGTAGTCGGGGCCGACCGGTGTCGGGTCCGTCGGGACGAGTCAGGTCGACTCGGCGAACTCCATCAGGCGCCCGCCGTGACGCTCGAACACGATCGCCCCGATGGTGATGCCGACGACCAGTACGCCGAGTCCGATGGCGAGGCCGCCCCACAGCGCCATGTCCGCGGCATCCGTGTCTCCCTGCAGCGCGAGCCAGCCGCACCAGAGCACCGGCGTCGACAGGAGCAGCGCGCCGAGCATGACGGAACCCTGCGAGAGCGCGCCGACCGCGCTCGTGCGCTGCGGCTGCTGGAAGGGGCTTTCGCCGGGCCGCGAGACCGCATAGGGCGCGACCACCGACGAGATGCTCGACAGCCCCAGACCGGACAGGAACAGCGCGGCACACACACCGGTGAGCGCCGGCAGCACCGCCCACCGCCCGTGAAGCGTCGTCGCGACGGGAATTGCCACCGCCAGCAGCGGCACGCCGACGAGGAGCACCGGCACCAGTCGCCCGACGCGGTCGGAGACGCCCCGGACGCCGCTTGCGATGTGCATCCACACCGCCGTGGAGTCGTAGGCGAGGTCGTCGTGCGGCAGCCACCCGAGGAAGAGCGCCGCGAACGGCACAG
The DNA here is from genome assembly GCF_010634885.1 of Microbacterium sp. B35-04. Lineage (NCBI taxonomy): Bacteria > Bacillati > Actinomycetota > Actinomycetes > Micrococcales > Microbacteriaceae > Microbacterium > Microbacterium sp. B35-04. Next base: position 28,925 of record NZ_MWLP01000066.1, read on the forward strand.
GCACCAGCGCGACGAGCTCGGGAGGAACGCCCGCGATGAGCAGCGGCACCACCGTGATCGCCGCCGCGAACGGGATCACCAGACCGTTGACGACGTAGCGGCGATCGCCGAACCAGTAGACGAGGCTGCGCGCCGCGACGGCGCCTCCCGGCGTTCCCGGTGCCACGCCGAACCACCCCAGACCGCCGCGCGCACGGCCGGTCGTGGGCCGCTCGGTCGTCGTGAGCAGCCGTCGAACAGCCCAGGCCCAGAGCAGGGCGAGCACCACGATGGTCGCCACGGCGACGAGTGCGGGCAGCCAGGCGTCGCCGCCGACGGCCACCACGCCCGGAAGCGCCCAGGCCGCCCCGAGCGGCGTCAAGGCCAGCGCGTCCACGGCCGCGAGCAGCTGCGGCGGCACGGCGCCCTGCCACTCGAGGGATGCCAGGAACACGCCCACCGGCACCACCACCACCAGCACCACGAGCACGAACACCCCCGACAGCTCGCGCGATCGCCGCTCGCGCAGGAACAGCGACGCCAGCGCCATGCACAGGCGCGCGAGCAGCGCACAGGTCAGGACTCCCAGGACCACGCTCACGATGCCGACGGCGACCGGCACGCCGTGGTCGGCCCAGACGATCGCGGCGCACACGGCGACGGCGACCAGCACCATGATCGGCACGCTGATGAGTCCGGCGACGGCGAGCACTGCTGCGAGCCCACCCCGCGGCAGGCCGAAGAGCGCGAACCGCCGCGGATCCAGCGGATCGTCCACCGCGCCGAACAGGGGCGCGAGCGCGAAGCCGAGCGTGACCGCGGAGCCGCCGAGCACGGTGACCGCCAGCACCTCCTCGGTGGCGGCATCCCGCAGCGTCAGCAGGCCCCAGCAGGCCGCCACCGTCGCGGCGAGGAGGAGGACCAGCGCGCCGACGACGCGGACGACGTGCCCCGCGTCCCCGCGGAGCGCGCCGAAGAGCAGCGCGATCCTCAGTCGGAGAACGTGTGCAGCCACTCGAGGCCCTCCACGTCGCTGAGGCCTCCGGCCAGTTCGACGAAGCGCTGCTCGAGCGTGAGCTCGCCCCGCACCTCGGCGACGGTGCCCTCGGCGAGCACCTGACCCGCGACGATGACCGCCACGCGGGTGCAGACCCGCTCGACGAGGTCCATGCCGTGACTCGACAGGATCACCGTGCCGCCGTGCGCCACGTACGCCGAGAGGATGTCGAGGATGATCGAGCTCGAGACGGGATCGACCGCCTCGAACGGCTCGTCCAGCACGAGCAGGCGCGGCGAATGGATGAGCGCCCCGGCGAGCATGACCTTCTTGAGCATGCCGGCCGAGTAGTCCGACACGCTCCGGCCGAGCGCGTCCTCGAGATCGAATGCGCGCGCCAGGTCCGCGGTTCGACTCTCGACGACGGCCGGAGGGAGCTTGCGCAGCACTCCGTAGTAGTAGAGCAGCTGGCGCCCCGTCAGACGGTCGAAGGTGCGCAGCCGATCGGGCAGGACGCCCATCAGCCGCTTGGCTGCGAGCGGCTTGGCCGCGGCATCCACCCCGCCGATGTGGATCGTGCCGCGATCGGGTTCGAGGAGGCCGGCGATCATCGAGAGCGTCGTGGTCTTGCCGGCGCCGTTCGGGCCGACCAGGCCGTAGAACGTCCCGGCGGGCACGGTGAGATCGATGCCGTCGACCGCGTGAGTGCTGCCGAACCGCTTGGTGACGCCGCGCAGCACGAGCGCATCGCCGCCTGTGACGGGCAGCGCCGCGGTGCCGGGAATGACGGATGCCGCAGCCGCCGTGCCCGCCACGGCCGGGGTGCTCTCGACCACGGGCGGGACCGACGACGGCTGAGGCGCGGCTACGGGCGGGACGCCGCGCCGGGTCCCGGGGTCGAGGTCCGGGGCAGGCGTAGGTGCGGGCGCGATGGAGGCCGCTGCCTCGGACGCAGGCGCGGAAACGCGCTCGGGCGCGGACTCGACCGGCGCCGCGGGCTCGGCCACCGGCGCAGACTCGACCACGGGCTCAGCATCGACCACCGCGGCGGAATCGGCAAGAGGCGTGATCTTCGAGATTTCCTGCGGTTCGGAACCGGGTGCGGGATGGACCGCGGACTCCGGCGGGCTGGCAGCGTCGCGTGCGGGTTCTGCGGAGGATGCGCCCCGGGCTTCCGGTGGGCTGGCAGCGTCGCGTGCGGGTTCTGCGGAGGATCCGCCCCGGGCGTCCGGCGGCCCGGATTCGAGTTCGGGGTCGGTCTCGCGGGGGCGTACGGGAGCTGCGTCGGCGGGCGGTGTGTCCGTGGTCGGCGGGAGGGGCGGGCGCGGCGGGACGACGATGCGCGCGGCGGCGCTCGCGGCGAGTTCGAGATCGCTCGGCAAGGGCGGCGGCGGACCCGGATCGGTCTGCGGCTCGGCCTTTCGCGCGGGGGTGCGCGGCGTGCGCGGCGTGCCCTTGTCCGAGCGCGGCTTGCGGGGCGGGCGGCGGGGCTTGTCCGTGGCCGGCAGTACCGTGTCCGCGAGGCGCACGGCGTGCGCATCGGAGTGACGGTCCGGCTCATCCGGATCGATGTCATTCGGCACCGGGAGGGAGGCTGTCACCTGACCAACGTATCAAGCGGGTCTGATCCCGGGGCAGTTCGTGTCGCCGCGTCGCGGGCAATCGCGTTATGTCACGAATCGGCAACGGGAGCCCGACATTATGCGCCTTCCCAGGGGTCATGGATAGCATGGTCCCGGCACGAAGGGGTGTCGCGCCGGTGAACCGGCAGTGAATCACGCACTTCAGGAGAAGACTTTTGACCCTTCAGACCGTCATCCTCGCAGCCGGAATGGGCTCGCGCCTCGGCCGCAGCCTTCCCAAACCGCTCACTGAGCTGAGCGACGGCCGCAGCATCATGCAGCAGCAGCACGACAACATTCGTGCCGCCTTCGGCAGCGACGCCAGGATCACCACTGTGGTGGGCTATCGCGCAGAGACCGTGGTCGAGGCCTTCCCGGACGTGGACTACGTCTACAACGACCGCTACGACCAGACCAACACCTCCAAGAGCCTGCTGCGCGCCCTCGCGAAGACCGGTAAGGGCGGCGTGCTATGGATGAACGGCGACGTGGTCTTCGACCCGCGTGTCCTCGGTCGCGCCATCGAACTCATCGAGCGCGACCAGTCGTTCGTCACCGTCAACACCTCCAAGGTCAGCGACGAAGAGGTCAAGTACACCGTCACGGCTGAGGGCTTCATCAACGAGTTGTCGAAGACCGTCAAGGGCGGGATCGGCGAGGCCGTCGGCATCAACTACATCTCGAGCCGCGACAAGAAGGCGTTCATGCGCCACCTGACGCGCGTCGACGATCAGGACTACTTCGAGCGCGGTCTCGAGCTCGCGATCGCCGAAGACGGCGTGCTGCTCCAGCCGCTCGACATCTCGGACCTGTACGCCGTCGAGGTGGACTTCGCCGAAGACCTCGAGCGCGCGAATCTCTACGTCTGACCCCTTCGCGCAGGTGTGTCAACCCTGAGCCGACGTCAGGCCGGGGACGCATAGACTCGGCGCGATGAGCGAGAAGGTTCACCGCATCCACTCCCTGCCCGGCGACTCGCCGTGGCAGGGGGGTCTGCCGCCCACGGGCTCGGACGAGCACCCGTTCACCATCCGGGCGCTCGATCGGGTGCTCTCGATCCAGCGGCCCGTCGTGCTCGCGCATCTGCGCAGCGTCCGGCTGCGGCATCCCGATGCCTCAGCGGCCGACATCGTCCGCATCCTCGAGCGACGGTATCTCGCTGCCGTCACGTCCGGCGGCGCTGCTGTGGGCGCGACCGCCGTGGTGCCGGGGATCGGCACAGGCGTCACCCTGGCGCTCAGCGGTGTCGAGACGGTGGCCTTCCTCGAGGCGACGACGCTGTTCGCACAGTCGGTCGCGGAGGTCCACGGCATCCCGGTCGCGGATCCCGACCGCGCACGTGCGCTCGTGCTGACCCTCATGCTCGGCAAAGAAGGCGTCGACCTCGTCGCGCAGCTCGCCGGTCAGGCAGCCGGACGCGGCCCGACTCGCTCCGGCTACTGGGGCGAGCTCATCACCTCGTCCCTCCCGCGTGCCGCCGTCGGGCCGCTCGTCGATCGACTCAAGTCCACCTTCATCCGTCAGTTCGCAGCTCGCGGCGGGGCGTCCTGGATCGGCAAAGCGCTACCCTTCGGGATCGGTGCGGCCATCGGCGGCGTGGGCAACAACATCCTGGGGCGGCGCGTGCTCGTCGGATCCCGGCGCGCGTTCGGCCTGCCGCCGCTTCAGCTGCCGGCCGAGTTGGAGCCTCGACCGGGCGCTGACCGCGTCGAGCGAATCGCAGGACGTGGCATCCGTCGCGCCGGCGAGGTCGTGGTCGGCGGCGTGACACGCTCGACGGCGGCAGTCGGAAGTGTCGTCCGGCGCAGGAAGCGCGAGATCGAGCCTCCTTCCGCCGACTGAGGCTCCTCCCCCGCACCTCGCCGAGGGGCACTTCGCAGGGTTCTGCACAGCGAGACCGTCGTGGCCGGTATATCGCTCCCTGCGCGTCGGGGCCGGCTCCTACCGTGGCGCTCATGCTTCGCGCCCTCGATTCAGACGAACCCCCTCCGCCCCACGCCTATCGGGTGCCCTGGCGTGTCGACGAGGTCTACGACAGGCATCCGCTCGTCACCAACGCCAGCCGCCTGCCGCTCGATGTGGTGCGCGTCTTCGTCGCCGCCGGTGCGGCGTCCCTGACCGAGCACTGGGGGCTGATGCCACCGGGTGACACGGCCGAACTGTGCCTCTGCGACGCCGAGCCCGGCTGCGCCGTCGTCACCATCGCCTGGCTCCGTCCCGACGACGGCGAGGAGTATCTCTGGAGGTTCGGCATGTGACCCCGCCGACCCTGCCGGGGTGAGAATAGCCGTATGGGTCTGTTCAGCCAGCGTCCCGAAGAACCCACCGAGTGGGCGGGTCTGCCGTCCGAGCCGGCGCGCACGGAGTCGGGCGCGGAGAGACTTCCGGATGCCGCACCCATCGATCTGGGCGGTCTGGGGACCATCGGGCTGCCAGAGTTCAACGGCGGCAGTGTCGAAGCGATCGTGATCCCGGTCACGCCGGTGGACGAGGTCGATCCGGAACGTTAACAGAAGTCGATCGACTGAATCAGCCGAATCTTCGTATCTTTGTTCTTGCTTGCTACTCACTTCAGCGATAGTGTGTAGTTCAGAGATTCGATGACATGGGTGGGCTCCGAGTGATCGGGGCGGTGGAGTGGGTGCGGCCGGAGCCGCGGGGATGGTGGCAGGGTGCGCGGCGCTGGGGCGCCGGGATCTCCCGTGCCTGTTCCGCTCTGGTCTGCGAGTCGTGATGTCTGCCACCCCTGCGTTCGATTCCCCCGGTGTCCCCGGTGACGACGCGTTGCCTGCCGAGCTGGCGAGCGTGATGCGGCTGGTCGCCGGGTTCGAGGCGGGTCGGCGGGAGCGGGCGGCGGCCGACGCGGCGGAGATCCGGT
>NZ_MWLP01000067.1:0-31201 GCF_010634885.1 Microbacterium sp. B35-04
GAGCGAGGAACGAGCGAGACGAAACGCCCCGCACCCGGCGCGCGAGACGCCGCCGCGTCAGTCGGCCGCCACGAGCCGCTCGTAGGCGGGCTGCAGCGCGGGGAAGTAGTCGTCCCACGCCACGGTGTCGGCGTCGAGACCGGCCTGAGCAGCGACGAGCCGGTCGAGGTAGTACTCCCACCCCGGACCGATCGAGCCGACGTCCTCGCCGGGGTTCAGCCGCTGGCCGAACGTGAGCACGGTGTCGCCGGGGGAGTCCTCGGCGAGCTCGAACCACAGGTGCCACGAGCCGCTGCCCTGGGACGTGTCGCCCGCGAACCGCCGTGGCGGGTCGCACTCGAGGATCGTGTACTCCTCGGGTGCAGCATCCTGTCCCTCCGACGTCATGTAGAACGTGACGTGTCCGGCCTTCGGATCGCCCTCCCACCGGCCGATCCACCGTTCGAGCCGCGCCGACTCGGTGAGCTCGCGCCAGACCTCGTCGGCGCCGGCGCGGAACCGGCGCAGGATCACGAGGTTCGGGTGCCCGTCGATCTTGCAGACGGTGCCGGTGATCGAGGGGCCGTTGTTCTCGCTCATGTCGCGTTCCAGAGGTCTCGGTAGTACGACAGACGCTCGCGGTCGGGTTCGACCCCGTACGCCTCGATGAGGGCGTCCTCCCATCCCTCGCCATAGTTCCACGTCGTCGACATCGACGCCACGGCGATGTCGGCCCAGCGGTCGCCGACGCCGAGCGTGTCGAGGTCGACGTGCGCCGACCATCGGCCGTCGTCGCCGATCAGTGTGTTGGGGCAGCACGCGTCGCCGTGGCACACGACGAGGCGCTCGATGGGCGGCGGCTCGCGCAGCGCGTCGGGGACACGGATGCCGCGGCCCTCGGCGTTCGCGATGCGCGACGGCACCCCCCAGTCGAACGGGCAGTCCTCCACCGGCAGCGCGTCGTGCAAGGCGCGCAGGCCCTCGCCGACGGCGCGGACGGCGATAGCCGGATGCGCGCGCCATGCGGGGTCGACGGCGGATGCGCCCGCCAGCGCGGCCGTGACCATCCACTCGTGGGTGTCGTCGGCTCCCGCCTCTAGGACGCGCGGCACCGTGGTGTGCCCGACGGCCCAGCCGAGGCGCTCCACCTCGCCCGCGAACGAGGACTCGGCGTTGCGCGGCCCGTGCTTGACGTACCGGCCGTCGTCGGTGCGGAACGTCAGTCCGCCGTAGTCGTTGCGCCACACCGGGACCAGCACTGCGCCGCGCGCCAGCGCGCTCACCCGTGCGGGCACCTCGACGTCGACCGGCGGGATGTTCATCCCCCCATCCTGCCCGTTGCCGTCCGAGGTCCTGCCGAACTCCACGGATCCGGGCTCCGCCCGGGCCCAGCGCGCCGAGATTCCGGAGCCGAAGATCCGGCTGGCCGGCGAATCCGTGGAGTTCCGCAGATCAGGCCTCGAGCGCATCGCGGAGGATCAGCGCATGGTTGTGCGACTCGTCGGCGACTGCGTGCGGCAGCGTCACCACCGCGTGGGGTGCCAGCTCCGCGCGCAGCGATTCCACGGCGGTGCGGGCCGGCCCGTCGAGCTCGGCGCGGTAGGCGGCCTCGAAGTCGGGCCACGAGAGGTCGGTGTGGTGGAACGCCTTCCGGAGTTCGGTCGAGGGGGCGACGTCCTTCGCCCACAGGTCGAGGGCCGCTCGTTCCTTCGACAGGCCGCGCGGCCAGAGCCGGTCGACGAGCACGCGGAACCCGTCATCCGCCGACGGATCGTCCAAGACACGCCTCAGCCGGAGCTCCATCGCTCCATCCAAGCCGCGAGGGCGATCGAGCACCAGCTGCATGATGGGATGGAGTCATGCCCGCCACCACGCGTGTCATCCGCCGCCGAGGACCGCTCACGGCTCTCGAGGGAGCGGCGCCGGCGCTAGCGATCGGGGATGCCGCGGCCCGCCACGTCCGGCTGACTCCGGACGGGCTGGCGCCCTGGCTGGGCGAATCGCCGGCCGGCTTCATACCGTGGGGTGACGTGCGCCTGCTCGTCGTGGAGCCGCCGACGACGCGCTGGCCCCATCCCATGATCGGCGACTCCGTCGGACCGCTGCTGGAAGGCCTCCTCAGCGGCGGCGGCTCGTTCGTCGAGGGAACGGAGACGCCGACCTTCGCGGTGCGGGTCACGACCCACGGCGACGTCATCGAGTGGGGCGTCACTCAGCACTATCTGTCGGGATATCGTCGCGCCGAGGCGCGTGCGACCACACGGCTGGCCGAGTACCTCATCGATCGGCCCGAAGCACGCGTGCTGCTGGCTCGCCCCGCCGAGCTCCTCGATCGCATCGCCACGCTGGTACGGCTGCGCCCGCCGATCGCCGAGTGACCGCGGGGCGACACGGTTAGCCTGGTCGGGATGCCGCACCGCCCGGCCAGCGGTGGGACTGGGTCCCGCGTATGCTGATACGCGGTTCCGCCGTTTACGGAGTTCGAAGGAGAATCCCATGGACCTCACCGACGCGTCCGCGCTCGTCACCGGCGGCGCGAGCGGCCTGGGCCTCGCCACCGCACGCCGCCTGGCCGCAGCCGGCGCGGCGGTCACGATCCTCGACCTGGCAAGCTCGGCGGGCGCGGAGATCGCCGCAGAGCTCGGCGGCTCGTTCGCACCCGCCGACGTCACGGATCCGGAGCAGGTGGCCGCCGCGGTCGCCACGGCTGCGGCATCCGGTCCCCTTCGGGTCGTCGTGAACTGCGCCGGCATCGCGCCGCCCGCGAAGGTGCTCGACCGCGACGGCAACCCGTCGCCGCTCGAGGGCTTCGAGCGCATCGTCCGCGTCAACCTCATCGGCACCTACAACGTCATCGCGCAGGCCTCGGCGGTCATGTCCAAGACCGAGCCCACGGCGGACGGCGACGGCTCGGCGGGGGAGCGGGGGGTCATCGTCAGCACCGCGAGCGTCGCGGCGTTCGACGGCCAGATCGGCCAGCCCGCATACGCCGCGTCGAAGGGCGGCGTCCACGCCATGACCCTGCCGATCGCGCGCGAGCTCGCGCGCTACGGCATCCGCGTCCTGACGATCGCCCCCGGGATCATGGAGACCCCCATGTTGATGGGCCTGCCGCAGGCCGCGCAGGACTCCCTCGGCGAGCAGGTGCCGTACCCGCAGCGGCTCGGCAGGCCCGACGAGTACGCGCGCCTGGTGATGTCGATCGTCGACAACGGGTACCTCAACGGTGAGACCATCCGTCTCGACGGAGCTATCCGGATGGCTCCTCGTTGATCCGCCACCGCGCTATCCGGATGGCTCCCCGCTGACCTGCCATCGTGCCATCCGGATGGCCCCGAAGTAAGCCCCGGACCCACCCCCGGTGGCACCGAAGCAAGCCCCTCGACCCAAGGAGAGCCATGAGCGACTCGATCCTCGTCACGCGCGACGGCGCCCTCGCCCGCGTGACCTTCAACCGGCCCGCGTTCCTCAACGCCATGGGCTTCGAGATGGGCCGCCGCTGGCGTGACGTCGCGCACGAGCTCACCTCCGACGACTCGGTCGGGGCCGTGATCCTGGATGCCGCAGGCCCGGCCTTCTGCGCCGGCGGCGACGTGCTCGAGATGGCGACGTCGGGTGCGGCCGGCTCCGAGGTCACCGACGCGGCGCACACGATCCACGACGGCATCCGCACGTTCGTCGAGTCCGACAAGCCGATGGTCGCGGCCGTGCAGGGCGCGGTCGCCGGCGGCGGACTCGGACTCATGCTCGCCGCCGACTACATCGTGGCGTCGGAGCAGGCGCGCTTCGTCAGCAAGTACGCCAACATCGGCCTCACCCCCGACCTCGGCGTCTCGACCCTGCTGCCGGCCGCGGTCGGCCAGCGCCGCGCGCTCCAGCTGCTGCTGCAGGACCTCACGATCGACGCCACCATCGCGCTCGACTGGGGCCTCGTCACCGAAGTGGTGCCCGCGGCGGATGTGGCTGCGCGCGCCGAGGCGGTCGCGCGGTTCTGGCTCGACAACGCCACAGGCGCGTTCGGGCAGGCGAAGCGGCTCGTCCGTACGGGCGCCGGGCGCTCGTTCGCGGAGAACCTCGACGACGAAGCCGCCTCGATCGGCGCCCGCTTCGACACCGACGAGGCCCGCGCCCGCGTCGCGGCCTTCGCCGCGGCATCCGCCAAATCCCGTCCCTGACCCGCCCGCCCACCTGAGCCATCTGCCCCGCCCGCTACCGCCGACACGGGCATGTCCCACTTTCCACCGTTCCGGGCGACCGGAGCAGCGGAATTCGGGACATGAAGACCCGAAACCGGGACACTGAGAGCGGAAATCGGGGCATCACCACTGGAGGAAGACAGTGACCAACCCCTCAACGAGCGACAAGTCCCTGGCCGGCAAGACGATCCTGATGTCGGGCGGCAGCCGCGGCATCGGCCTCGCGATCGCGCTGCGCGCGGCCCGCGACGGCGCCAACATCGCGCTGCTGGCGAAGACCGACACACCACACCCGAAGCTCGAGGGCACGGTGCACTCGGCGGCCGAGCAGATCCGCGCTGCCGGCGGGAATGCCCTCCCCATCGTGGGCGACGTGCGCAACGACGACGACGTCACCGAAGCCGTGCTCAAGACGCAGGGCGAGTTCGGCGGCATCGACATCGTCGTCAACAACGCCTCGGTGATCGACCTGTCGCGCTCGCTCGAGCTGGACGCCAAGAAGTACGACCTCATGCAGGACGTCAACGTGCGCGGCACGTTCATGCTCTCGCGTGCCGCGATCCCGATCCTGAAGGATGCCGCCAACCCGCACATCCTCTCCCTCTCGCCGCCTCTCAACCTCTCGCCGAAGTGGCTGGGCGGCCACACCGGCTACACGCTCGCGAAGTACGGCATGACGATGGCGACGCTGGGGCTCGCCGCGGAGTTCGCCGAGGCCGGCATCGCCGCCAACACGCTGTGGCCGCGCACGACGATCGCCACTGCCGCGGTGCAGTTCGCCCTCGGCGGCGACCGCATGATGAAGGTCAGCCGCACGCCCGAGATCTACGCCGACGCCGCGTACGAGGTCGTCACCCGGCCGGCACGCGAGTACACGGGGCAGACGCTCATCGTAGAGGACGTCCTCGAGGCGGCCGGTGTGAGCGACTTCTCGGGCTATGCGGCGGTTCCGGGGACACCCGACTCGGCGCTGTTCCCCGACATCTTCCTCGACTGAGGACTCCTTCCTCGACTGAGGACTCCTTCCTCGCCTGAGGACTTCTTCCTCGGCTGAGGATTGCGTCCTCGGCTGAGGACTCCCCTTCTCGACCCCCGTGGTCTCGACCACCGGGGCGACGTAGGGTGGGCTTCATGGCGGTCCGGAGCCTGTTCCCGATCCTGCTGGGGCGAGATCTTCCGCAGCTCGTGCGCTTCTACGAGAGCGCGCTCGGCGCGACGGTGGCGTACCGGTTCGGCAGCGGCGACGAGGACGACTACGTCTCGCTGCAGATCGGCGACGTTGCGCTGGGCATCGGTCGCGACCCTGACGCGCTCCCGCCGTCGGTGGGCGACCGGGTCGCGCTCTGGTTCTACGTCGACGACGTGGATGCGACGTACGCGTCGTGGCTGGATGCCGGCGGCCGGGCCGAGCAGCCGCCCGCCGACATGCCGTGGGGCGAGCGCGTCGCCCAGGTGCGCGACCCGGGCGGCACGCTCGTCAATCTCGGGGCCGAAGCCCCCGCTGTCGCGTCCGTCTGACGACCGGCGGCAGCGCGTCATGCCGCGCAGAAGCGCGCCCCATCGTCTCGCGGGGCGTCCGTCCCCGTGCGTCTGCGGAAAACATGAATTCCGCTGAAACACTGGCGTGGTGACGTTACCAGTGTTACCGTTCCCTCGGACTCAGAAGCTGGTGTGCTCACTGGAGAGCGCAGGGGATGCGATGTCGCATCCACCCATGGATCTCCGGGAGCCCTCCGTCTGTCCGGCGTGCGTTCCGACGTGCGGCGGCTGATCCGCCGACGCCCGCACGGCACCATGTGCGGGACCTGTCGGAAGCCGAGGCACTGCTCGGCACCACCGAATCCACGGAAGGATCTGCAATCCATGAAAAGCTCTGCGAAGCTCGCCGCGGCCCTCACCCTCACGCTGCCCCTCGCCCTCACGCTGACGGCCTGCGGCTCCGGAGGCGACTCCGGCGGCGAAGGCGACGGCGACAACAAGCTCACCGTCTGGACCTGGGACCCCGCCTTCAACATCTACGCGATGGAGGAGGCCGAGAAGGTCTACCAGCAGGACAACCCCGACTTCGAACTCGAGATCGTCGAAGTGCCGTGGGATGACCTGCAGACCAAGCTCACCACGATCGCCCAGTCCCAGGCATTCGGCGAACTGCCCGACATCTTCCTGATGCAGAACAACGCGTTCCAGAAGAACGGGCTGAACTATCCCGACCTGTTCTCCGACTTCAGCGACTCCGACATCGACTTCTCGGAGTTCCCGGAGTCGGTCGTCGAATACTCGACCATCGACGACATCAACTACGGCGTGCCGTTCGACGCCGGCACCGCGGTCACAGCTCTGCGCACCGACGTCCTCGAGCAGGCGGGCTACACCGTCGACGACTTCACCGACATCACCTGGGACCAGTACCTCACGATCGGCAAGGACGTCCTCGCCAAGACCGGGCAGCCGCTGCTGTCGGGGCAGGCCGGGTCCGCCGACATCCCCATGATGATGCTCCAGTCGGCCGGTGCGAGCCTGTTCGACGACGAGGGCAACCCGACGATCGTGGACAACGAGGCGCTCGAGGCAGCCATCGACGTCTACACCCAGCTGGTCGACGCCGGCGTGCTCATCGAGGTCAACTCGTGGGACGAGTACATCGGCACGATCGTCAACAGCAACGTCGGGGGCACGGTCAACGGCATCTGGATCGTGGGCTCGATCCAGACCGCGGAAGACCAGGCCGGCAAGTGGGGGATCACGAACCTCCCCAAGCTCGACACGGTCTCGGGTGCGACGAACTACTCCGCCAACGGCGGCTCGTCGTGGGCCATCTCGTCCAACGCCGACGTCGATCTCGCCTCGGACTTCCTCGCAGCGACGTTCGCCGGCTCGACTGAGCTCTACGACACGATCCTGCCGAAGGCCGGCGCGGTCGCGAACTGGATCCCCGCGGGCGACAGCGACGTGTACAACGAGCCGATCGACTTCTTCGGCGGTCAGCCGATCTTCGCCGATGTGGTCGCGTTCGGTCCGGAGGTGCCCTCGAACAACACCGGCGCCTACTACTACGAGGCCCGCGACGCCGTGAGCACGGCCATGACGCAGATCATGGGCGGCACCGACACCGCGACGGCTCTGGGCGAGGCGCAGGCCAACGTCGAGTTCGCGATGGAGTAACCACGACGGAACGTCCGGCCGGGCGGTGACGCCCGCCCGGCCGGACGACCCACGTGATCCCGACCGCTCGAGGGAAAGAGATGACACCCGTGGCCTCCGACGCGAAGACGCGCACGAAGACACCGCGGCGGAACGATCCGCCGCCGCTGCCGAACTACATCGGCAACCGCAAGCCCTGGCTGAACAACACCCGCCGACGCAGCCTCACCGGCTGGGGGTTCCTGCTCCCGGCGGCCCTGCTGATCCTCTTCATGAGCTTCATCCCGATGGCGCAAGCCTTCGTGCTGTCGTTGCAGACGGGACGCGGCACCCGACTCGAGTTCGCGGAGCCGCTCTGGTACAACTACCAGCGCCTGCTGAGCGACGAGATCTTCAAGCTCACGCTCACCAACACCTTCATCTACCTGATCATCCAGGTGCCGCTCATGCTGACGCTGGCGCTCGTGCTGGCCAACCTGCTGAACAACCCCAAGCTGAAGTTCAAGGCGCTGTGGCGGACGGCCATCTTCCTGCCGTGCGCCGTGTCGCTGGTGTCGTACTCGCTCGTGTTCCGCACGCTCTTCGCCGGCGACGGATTCGTGAACGACATGCTGGAAGGCATCGGCCTGATCGACAACCCGATCAACTGGCTCGGGCAGGCAGACACCGCGCGCTTCGTGATCATCCTCGGCCTGCTGTGGCGCTGGACCGGCTACAACATGGTCTTCTACCTCGCCGCGCTGCAGAACATCGATCACTCGAGCATCGAGGCCGCGCGCATGGACGGCGCGAACGCCTTCCAGACGTTCTGGTACGTCACCGTCCCGCAGCTGAAGCCCATGATCGTGCTCACCGCGATCCTCTCGATCAACGGCACGCTTCAGCTGTTCGACGAGTCATGGGCGCTGACCCGAGGGGGGCCGGCCTACCAGACGATGTCGATGGCGCACTACCTCTACGAGGTGTCGTTCCAGAAGAACCCCAACTTCGGCTACGCCGCGGCGATCTCGTACGTGATCCTCATGCTCGTCGCCATCCTCTCGTTCATCCAGATGAAGGTCGGTGACAAGCGTGACTAAGCTCCGCAGCCTTCCCGGATACGCCCTGCTGGCGTTCTGGGCGCTCTTCTCCATCTTCCCGCTCTACTTCATGGTCGTCTCGGCCACCAACACCAGCAAGGACGTCCTCGCCTCGCGGATGCTGCCCGGCACCGCGCTGCTGGAGAACATCTCGGTGCTGTTCTCGACGCAGAACGTCGTGGGCGCGATGACGAACTCCTTCCTCATCGCGGTGGGGACGACGGTGCTCGCTCTGGCAGTGTGCTCGGTCGCCGGCTACGGCTTCGAGGTGTATCACTCCCGCGGCAAGGACATCGTCATGGCGATCCTCCTGCTCGCGATGATGATCCCCTTCGCCGCGACGATGATCCCCCTGTTCCAGCTGTTCGCGCGCGTCGGCATGGTCAACTCGCTGTGGGCCGTCGTCATCCCGATGATCTCGACGCCGTTCCTGATCCTGCTGTTCCGGCAGGCTTCGCGTTCGTTCCCGCACGACATCATCGAGGCGGCGCGTATCGACGGTCTGAAGGAGTTCGCGATCTTCGCGCGCATCTACGTGCCGACGATGCGGTCCACGTTCGCGGCGGCCGCGGTGATCACGTTCATGATGGCGTGGAACAACTTCCTCTGGCCCAAGGTGATCCTGGTCAACAACAGCATCCTGACGATGCCGATGCTCACGGCGAACATCAGCGCGGGGTACGTCACCGATTACGGCGTGCTGATGCTCGCCGTGCTGCTGTCGTCGCTGCCGACGATGCTCGTGTTCTTCCTCCTGCAGCGGCAGTTCGCGCAGGGCATCACGGGGGCGGTCAAGTGACTCTCGACACCATCCAGACGGCAGACGCACGCACGGACGGCGATCGCGCCGCGTTCGACCCGGCCCGCATCGCCGATCCCCGGTTCGTGCGGGAGAACCGCCGCCCCGCGCACTCGGACCACCGCTGGTTCCGCTCGGCGGCCGAGGCCGCCGACGGCGTCAGCGGCTACGAGCAGTCGCTGAGCGGCCGCTGGAAGATCCACTACGCGAAGAACCCGGCCGCGGCGCCGGCCGGCTTCTTCGAGCCGCGCTACGACTGCGAGAGCTGGGACGACATCCCGGTGCCCGCGCACATCCAGCTGCACGGGTACGACCGACCCCAGTACGTCAACGTCCAGTACCCGTGGGACGGCGTGGAGGAGATCGCGCCCGGACAGGTGCCCGAGCGCTACAACCCCGTCGCCTCGTACGTGAAGAGCTTCGTGCTCGACCGGCCGCTCGCCGCCGGCGAGACGATGAGCGTGAGCTTCCTCGGAGCCGAGAGCGCCATCGCCGTCTGGCTGAACGGCCGGTACCTCGGGTACGCGACCGACAGCTTCACGCCGTCGGAGTTCGACCTGACCGACGCGCTCGTCGACGGGGAGAACAAGCTCGCCGCCCAGGTCTTCAAGTTCTCGAGCGGATCGTGGCTCGAGGACCAGGACTTCTTCCGCTTCTCGGGGCTGTTCCGCGACGTGGTGCTTTACCGGCGGCCGGCGGTGCACGTCGAGGACGTCCGCGTCGACGTGGATCTCGCGCCCGGCAACGACGTCGCCGATGTGGCACTGCGCGTCACCTTGCGTGAGGGCTCCGCAGGCGGTGGGGGCTCGGTGCGCGCGCGCATCGACGGTGTGGGAGAGCTCGAGGATCGCGGCGACGGCGTGCTCGGCATCCGTCTCGACCGTCCCCGGCTGTGGAGCCCGGAGGACCCGGCGCTCTACGAGGTCCAGATCGAGGTGCGCGACGGCGCCGGAGACCTGATCGAGGTGATCGCGCAGCGGGTCGGCGTGCGACGCTTCGCGATCGAGGACGGTCTGCTCTCGCTCAACGGCCGCCGCGTGGTGTTCCTGGGCGTGAACCGTCACGAGTTCGGTCTGGCCGGACGCGTGCAGACGGCGGCCGACATCGAGGCCGACATCCTCCTGCTCAAGGCCGCCGGCGTGAACGCGGTGCGCACCAGCCACTACCCCAACAGCACGGCCTTCTACGAGCTCGCCGACCGTCACGGCCTGATGGTGATCGACGAGATGAACCTCGAGAGCCACGGCGTGTGGGACCGCATCCGCAAGCTCGGCGCGCCCATCGACGACGCCGTCCCCGGCGACCGGCCGGAGTGGCTGCCCACCCTCCTGGACCGCGCCGCGAGCATGTACGAGCGCGACAAGAACCACCCGAGCGTGGTGATGTGGTCGTGCGGCAACGAATCGTACGGCGGCACCAACCTGCGCGACGTCGCGGCCTACTTCCGCGAGGTGGACAGCCGCCCCGTGCACTACGAGGGCGTGCACTGGGACCCGCGCCATGAAGAGACGACGGATGTCGTCAGCCAGATGTACACGCCTGCGGCCGAGGTCGAGGAGTTCCTGCGGGAGCATCGCGAGAAGCCGTTCATCCTGTGCGAGTACGCGCACGCGATGGGCAACTCCTTCGGCGCGGTCGACGAGTACATCGAGCTCGCCTACCGGGAGCCGCTGTTCCAGGGGGGGTTCATCTGGGACTTCGCGGATCAGGCGATCGCCCTGACCGATCGCTACGGAAACGAGTACTTCGGCTACGGCGGCGACTTCGGCGACGCGCCGAACGACGGCGAGTTCTGCGGCAACGGCATCTTCTTCACCGACCACACCCCGACCCCCAAGCTCCAGGAGGTCACGTACCTCTATCAGGGGCTGCGCATCCGCATCGGCGACGACGCGATGACGGTGCACAACCGTCTGCTGGCGACCTCGAGTGCGGCGTACCGGTGCGTCGTGACGCTCGGCCGCGAGGGCACCGTGCTGCGCCGGGCGGAGGTCGAGACCGACATCCCGCCCGGCGAGACGAGGGCCATCCCCCTTCCGCTCGCGGTGCCCGCCGCGCCCGGGGAGTACACGATCGACGTCTCGTTCCGGCTGCGGTCGGCGACCGCGTGGGCGGCGGAAGGGCACGAGGTCGCCCATGAGCAGCGGGTGGTGCGGGTCGGCTCGCCGGCGGCCGTCGTCGCGGGCCCCGCTCCCGAGCTCATCCGCGGTGCGCACAACATCGGCGTGCGCGGACCGGGATTCAGCGTGCTGTTCTCGACGCTGTACGGCGGGCTCGCCTCGTACCGCTTCGGCATGACGTCGGACGGCGGGCGGGAGCTTCTCACCTCCATGCCGCGCCCGCACTTCTGGCACGCGCCGACCGCGAACGAGCGGGGATGGGAGGCGCCCTTCGAGGACGGGCAGTGGCTGCTCGCGAGCCGGTACGGGCGGGTGCGCGATCCGCTCACCAGCACGCGGGTCGAGACGGACGAGTCCGCCGTGACCGTGACGCTCTCGTACGAGCTGCCCACGCGACCGGCGACGACCTGCGAGGTCGCCTACCGCGTCGACGGTGCGGGACGCGTCGAAGTGACCCAGACGCTGCATCTCGTCGAAGGTCTGCCGAGCCTGCCCGAGTTCGGCATGCTCCTGACGACCCTGCCGGAGTTCCGCCGGGTGCGGTGGTATGGCGACGGACCGGAGGAGTGCTACGTCGATCGTCGCGGCGGCGCCCGGCTGGGCGTATACGATCGCGACGTGACGACGGAGCTGACGCCCTGCCTGCGGCCGCAGGAGGCGGGGAGCCGCACCGGCGTGCGCTGGGCCGAAGTGACCGACGGCCGCGGAGTGGGCCTGCGGGTCGAGTCGCCCGACGGCATGGAGTTCTCGGCGCTGCCGTGGACACCCGACGAAGTGGAGAACGCGCTGCATCACACCGAGCTGCCGCCGATCCACCGCACGGTGCTGCGCCCGGCGCTCATGCGCCGGGGCGTCGGCGGCGACGACTCGTGGGGCGCGCGCACGCTGGCGCAGTACCACCTCCCCACGCGCGGCGACCTCGAGTTCCGCTTCGCGTTCCGAGGGGTGTGAATGGCTGACCGCCGGACATCGTTGCGGGATGTCGCGCAGGCCGTCGGCGTATCGGTGCAGACCGTGTCGCGTGTCGCGAACGGCGAGCCGAACGTGGCGCCCGAGAAGCGCGAGCTGATCCTCACCACGATGCGCGAGCTCGGCTACCGGCCGAACGCCGCCGCGCGCGCCATCCGCCGCGGGTCGTTCCGCACGGTGGGCGTCGTCTACTACAACCTCCACTCGGTCGGCACGCATCGCTCGCTCGAGGAGATCTCGGAGCGAGCCGCCGAGCGGGGCTACGCGACCACCCTGATGCCGTTGGCCGCGACCTCCGGGCGCGCGGCCAACGGCGCCTTCACACGGCTGGGGGAGATGGCCGTCGACGTGCTCATCGTGATCCTCCCCGCACCCTTCGGGGTCGACGAGACGCTGCAGCTGCCCGAGGGCGTGCCGACGGTCGTGCTCGGTCCGCCGCTCGTGGAGGGCGTGGCATCCGTCGACTTCGATCAGGAGGTCGGGGCGCGTGAGGCCGTCGGGCACCTGCTCGACCTCGGTCACGAGACGGTCCATCACATCACCGGGCCGTCGGTGTCGTTCTCGGCGGAAGCCCGGTGCCGCGCCTGGATGCAGGTGCTGACGGAGCGGGGCCGCCGCATCCCGTCGACCCGGTCCGGCGACTGGAGCCCGGGCTCCGGCTACGAGGCCACGAAGCGGCTGCTGCGCGAGGAGCGGCCCACCGCCCTCTTCGCCGCGAACGACCAGATGGCGCTCGGGGCCTACCGGGCGATCATCGAGGCGGGCCTGCGCATTCCCGAGGACGTGTCGCTCGTCGGCTTCGACGACATCGACGAGGCCGAGATGTTCGCACCCCCGCTGACGACGGTGCGCCAGGACTGGGGCCTACTCGGCCGCCAATCCCTGCGCGTGGCGCTGGAGATGGAGCGCGGCGCGCCCCCTGAGCACGTGCGGCTGCCGACCGGACTCGTGCCGCGGGACTCCACAGCGCCGCCGCGCGCCGGCTGAGTCGGCGCTCGGCTCAGATGAGGCCGAGCCGGCGGAAGGCGTTGGCGATGCCGTCGTCGAGCACGTCGGTCGTCACGAGGTCGGCGAGCTCTTTGAGCTCGGGTCGTGCATTGCCCATCGCGACCGCGACGCCGCACACCTGGAACATCTCGATGTCGTTCCAGCTGTCGCCGACCGCGACGGCGTCGGCGGCATCCATGCCCAAGTGGGCCAGCAGCAGCTCGATCGCCGAGCCCTTCGTCGTGTCGCGCTCGCTGATCTCGCCGTTCGAGCCGCCGGGCAGCGGCATGCTCCCCGGCACGATGAGGAACTCGTCGCCGAGGTCGGCCCGCAGCTCGTCGATGCCCTCCTCGTGGTCGCTCACGAACACGGCCTTGTCGATGCGGCTGAGGTCGGCCTCCTCCACGCGGGGGAACGTGCGCTGGGCGAGCCCGACGAGGGAGTCCTCGGGACGCACCTCCTCGCCGGCCCGCTCCCTGGCCTCGAGGGCGACCGCGTAGTCGCGCATCAGCTCGGCCATGTCGTCGCTCGCGTAGACGCCGTCACGAGCCTGCAGGAAATAGCGGATGCCGCGGCTGCGCAGCGCCGTCAGCATCCGGTCCGTCGCCTCCGGCGAGAGGGGGCGTTCGACGACCACCTCACCGTCCGAGGTCACGAGGGCGCCGGAGTTGGTGACGGCGCCGTCGAACCCGATGTCCGCGACGACCGGATGGATGTCGGCAGCCGACCGCCCCGTGCTGAGGTACACGAGATGTCCGGCCGCGCGGGCGGCGCGGACCGCGTCCGGCGTCGAGGGGGAGATGTGCGAGCCGTGCTCGAGGATCGTGCCGTCGACGTCGAGGAAGACGATGCGTCGTCTCCCGGCCTCGGTCCCAGTGCCGGCCTCGGTCCGTGAGCCTGTCGAAGGTGTCATCAGTGCTTGTTCCCGGTGAAGAGGAGGATGCCGCCGAGGCCGATCATGAGGCCGCCTCCGGTGGCGGACAGGGTGGAGATGCGCTTCGGCGAGCGGCCGAACCACGTGCGGGCGCCCGCGGCGACCAGTGCCCAGATGCCGTCCGAGATGAGCGCGATCACGAAGAACACGAGGCCGAGCTCGATCATCTGCAGGGGCACCGAGCCCGCGCTCAGGTCGACGAACTGGGGCAGCACCGCGACGAAGAACGCGATCGTCTTCGGGTTGGTCACCCCGACGACGAACCCCTCGCCCAGCTGACGCCAGGCCGAGCGGGGCAGGGCGCCTCCGCTCGCCTCGGCGGCCGCGCGGTGGCGGTGGCGGATCGCCTGCACGCCGAGGTACATCAGGTACACGGCGCCGGCGACCTTGACGATCGTGAACAGCACGGCCGACTGCGCGACGACGCCGCCGACGCCGATGGCGACGAGGCCGATGACCGGCAGCAGGCCCAACGCGTTGCCGAGCACGCTGAGGAGGCCCCCGACGGGACCGAGCGCGAGCGCGCGCCCGATCGTGAAGAGCACGCTCGGGCCCGGGATCACGATCAGCACGAGCGCCGCGAGCGTGAAGGCGAGGAGGTTCTCGAGGGGGACCACACGGCGAGCCTAGCCGCGGCGCCTCGCGTCGAGCCGTTTGCGCAGGAAGACCTGTTCGGTGCCGTCGTCACCCGACACCCGCTGCGTCTCGGCATAGCCGACGCGTTGGTAGAGGCGGATGTTCGCCTCGCTCAGCGACCCGGTGAACAGTTCCGCCTCGGTGGCGCCCTTGCCGGCACCGCGGCGCTCGACCGCCTCCAGCAGGGCGCTGCCGATGCCCTCGCCCGCGCGGTCCGGCGCGATCGCGATGCGTCCGACGAGCAGCAGGTCGCCGTCGAGGCGTGCGCGCAGCGCTCCGACCATGCGCGTGCCGTCGAGCGCGACGACGCCCAGGTTCTCGGTCAGCTCCGCCTCGAGCTCCTCGAGCGTCTGCGTGAGGGGCGGCATGTCCGGGGTGCCGTAGATGAGCGCCTCCTGCACGAATGCCGCGCGCTGCAGTGTCAGCACCTCGCCGGCATCGCTGGGCTCGATCGCCCGGATCGTCAGGTCGTTGTCATCGCTCACCCGGTCAGGCTAACCGCGCCGCCCGCGTGCCCGATGGGGCTTGACGGTGTGCCAGAACACGGGCCGGTGACGGCGACGCGCCGGGGACGGATGCCGCGACCCGGCGCGCCACGTCACCGGCCCGTGTTTTCGCACAGGTGGTGGTGTCCGCCGGGGCGGGACGGGATGCGCCGGCATCGGCATCCGTCCAGGCGCGTCCCCTACCCTGGATTTCATGACCGATTCGCCCGTGCGCACGACCAAGCCCCGGCAGGTGCGTCCGGCGACTGAGGGATGGACCCAGAAGAAGGATGCCGAGGGCCGGCCCCTTCTCCAGTTCGCGAGTCCCAAGCGCGGCAAGCCGCCGGTGCATCTCGCCGACCTCACCCCCGAGCAGCGCGTCGAGAAGGTCAAGGAGCTCGGGCTTCCCGGCTTCCGAGCGAAGCAGCTCGAGAAGCACTACTTCCAGCACTGGACCCACAACCCCGCCGACATGACGGATCTGCCGGCTGAGGGCCGCGAGGAGCTCGTCCACGGCATGCTCCCGCCGCTTCTCACCGAGGTGCGGCGCCTCGAGACCGACCGCGGCGACACGATCAAGTTCCTGTGGAAGCTGCACGACGGCGCCCTCGTCGAGTCGGTGCTGATGCGCTACCCCGGCCGCATCACGCTGTGTGTGTCGAGCCAGGCGGGCTGCGGCATGAACTGCCCGTTCTGCGCCACCGGGCAGGCCGGACTCACCCGCAACATGTCGGCCGCCGAGATCATCGAGCAGATCGTGCGCGCCAACCGCCTCATCGCCGAAGGCGGCCTCGGCGGCAAGAAGAAGACCGATCACTCCGCCGAGCGGGTGTCGAACATCGTGTTCATGGGCATGGGCGAGCCGCTCGCGAACTACGCGCGGGTGATGCAGGCGGTGCGCGTCATGACCGACAAGCAGCACGGCCTCGGCATGAGCGCGCGCGGCATCACCGTGTCGACCGTCGGGCTCGTGCCCGCGATCACGAAGCTCGCGAACGAGGACATCCCGGTGACCTTCGCGCTGTCGCTGCACGCCCCCGACGACAAGCTGCGCGACGAGCTCATTCCGGTGAACTCGCGCTGGAAGGTCGACGAGGCGCTCGACGCCGCCCGCGCGTACTTCGAGAAGACCGGACGCCGCGTGTCGATCGAGTACGCGCTCATCAAAGACATGAACGACCACGGCTGGCGCGCCGACCTCCTGGCCGAGAAGCTCAACGCCCGCGGTCGCGGCTGGGTGCACGTGAACCCGATCCCGCTCAACCCGACCCCCGGCTCGATCTGGACCGCGTCCGACGTGCCGGTGCAGAACGAGTTCGTGCGGCGCCTCAACGACGCCGGCATCCCCACCACCCTCCGCGACACCCGCGGCAAGGAGATCGACGGCGCCTGCGGGCAGCTCGTCGCCACCGAAGAGGACGAGGCGGTCGCCGCCGTCACCCCGCTCGAGGACTGAGCCCACAGCCTCCGCAGCGCGAGACACACCTGCCGCACAGGTTGGCCTGTCTAGGGTGTCGGGATGTCTTTCTCCGCACACCGGCCGGGCCGATTCGGCTCCGACGGCCGCATCGAGTTCGAGACGGACGGCGAGCGGACCGAGGATCTGTACCTCGACGACGTGCGGGCCCAGCAGGCCGCCGGCGAGCCGGGCGACGAGCGGGTGGATGCCGACGGCCCCGAGGATCCGTACCCGGTGACGCGCGATCTGCTCGAGGACGCGCTTGCGATGAACCCGACGCAGCCGGTCCAGGTGGTGGCAGACAAGGTGGTGGCGGCAGAGCCGCAGGTCGCGGCGCCGGAGGCGGCAGCGCCGGCCGTGGCGGAGACCGCTCGGATCGGTGAGTGGGGAGCCGTGGACGAGGCGGCGGCGACCACCGCGCCGCTCGAGGAGGAGGAGCCCGCGGCGGCGGCCGCTCCCACGCGTCCGGCTCGCTCGAAGCGCGTCAAGCGCCGCCGGGAGCGCGGCTCGGGCTGGCGCAGGCTCGCCGTTCTGGGCGGCGCCGACGCATCGGTGCTCGACCAGGTGCCCATCGAGACGCCCCGCTTCGTGCAGATGTTCTTCGTGATCGCCGGCACCGCCCTGATCTCGGCGATCTCGATGTTCTTCGCCCTGACCACCGGCGTCCGGATCGTCGCCTGGGGCGCGCTGCCGCTGGCCATCATCTGGGCGCTCATCATCTTCAACCTCGACCGCTTCCTCACCTCGACCATGCGGTCCACGCACAGCGTCGGCCGGCTGATCGGGCTCGCCATCCCTCGGGTCATCATGGCGGCGGTCATCGGCATCGTCGTGGCCGAGCCGCTCGTGCTGCAGATCTTCCACAACGACATCGCACGCGAGGTGACGGCGACGAACATCGTGCAGGCGCAGTCGGATCAGGACGCCGTCACCGACGGCCCCGAGAAGCAGGCGCTGGATGCCGCGAGCGAGCGTGTCGCCGCGCTCGAGAGCCAGGCGGCCAGCGGCGTCGTCGAGGGCGCGGACACCACGTCGGCGGCGACCGCCTCGGCGCAGCAGACCGCGGACGACCTGACCGCCAAGCTCGCCGCCCAGCAGCAGGTGATCGATCAGGCGCGCGCGATCTACCAGTGCGAGCTGACCGGCCAGGGCGCCGGTGAGGTGCCGGGCTGCAGCGGCGTCGCCGGCGAAGGAGCGAGTTCGGGCGCCGCCCAGGCGCAGCTCGCCCAGGCGCAGGCCTCGTACGACGACCTCGCCGCGAAGCTGCGCACCGCCGAGGCGGATCTCGCGGCCGCCCAGTCGGCCGGGACCGCCAGCGCCGGGGCCTCGGAGGCACAGAACAAGCAGCAGGCAGAGGACGAGCTGCCCGCGGCACGTGCCCAGTACGAGGCGGCGCTCGAGGCGTATGACGCACGGGCCGCGGAGGTCGCCGGCGGCAACGCCGGCGCCGTGGGCCTCCTGAGCCAGATCAGCGGACTCGAACGTCTGTCGCAGCGTGAGCCCACGCTGGCGTGGGCGCACTGGCTCATCGCCGGACTCTTCTTCATGATCGAGCTGCTCCCGGTGCTCGTGAAGGTGCTGACGAGCTACGGCCAGCCTTCTCTCTACGAGCAGGCCGACGGCCTCCGCCGCCAGGTGGCGCTGGATCGGGTGACCGCGCGCAGCTGGCGGGAACGCGCCGACATCGCGCAGGGCGGGCCGGCCTGAGCCGAGGCATCCACGATTCCCGACGGCGAGATGCTCGAGGTCGAGGCTCGCGATATATCGTGTTAGAGTGACCGCGGAACGCGGGAACAGCCGCCCGCGTACCTCGTTCGCCCTCCGTGAACGGGACTGCCGCGATGTCGGGAGCCCGTGCAAAGGTGGGTCGGCACCCATGGACACCGCATCAGGCGGTGTTTCGTCATGGCCTCGTCACTTCCGGGAGAAGTCCGTGCTCGCCAAACTCCTCGTCCGCTACCTCAAACCATCCGGCTGGCTGCTGCTCGGTGTGCTGCTGTTCCAGTCCGCCTCCGCCGTGGCCTCGCTCTACCTGCCCAGCCTCAACGCCGACATCATCGACAACGGCGTCTCCAAGGGCGACACCGAGTACATCTGGCGCACCGGCACCGTGATGCTCACCGTGTCGCTCGCCCAGATCGTCGCCTCGATCATCGCCACCTACTTCGCCGCGCGCGCGGCGATGAAGCTCGGGCGCGACATCCGTGACGACGTCTTCGAGCGTGTCTCAGGGTTCTCCGAGCGCGAGGTCACAGGCTTCGGCGCCGGATCGCTCATCACCCGCAACACCAACGACGTGCAGCAGGTGCAGATGCTGGCGATGATGGCGGCCACCTTCCTGGTCACGGCGCCTCTGCTCGCGATCGGTGGAATCATCCTCGCGATCGAGCAGGCGGCGAGCCTCGCCTGGATCATCGCCGTCGCAGTTCCCGTGCTGCTCCTCGTCGCCGGCCTCGTCATCGCGCGCATGGTTCCGCTTTTCCGCAGCTTCCAGTCACGGCTCGACGGCGTGAACCGCATCATGCGCGAGCAGCTCACCGGCATCCGGGTCATCCGCGCGTTCGTGCGGGAGCCGATCGAAGAGGAGCGCTTCCGCGAGGCCAACACCGAGATCATGGTCGTCGGCCGCAAGGTCGGCTCGCTGTTCGTGGTGCTCTTCCCCGCCGTCATGCTGATCCTCAACGTGACCGTGATCGGCGTGATCTGGTTCGGCGGCATGCAGGTCGATTCGGGCGAGATCCAGATCGGCACGCTGTTCGCCTTCATGCAGTACGCCATGATCATCCTCTCGGGCGTCATGATGGCGAGCTTCATGACGCTGATGATCCCGCGCGCGGCGGTGTCCGCCGAGCGCATCGGCGAGGTGCTCGACACCGCGTCGTCGCTGGAGCGCGCGGCGAACGCAGCGGCGGACTTCCCCGCACCGGGCACGGTCGAGTTCACGGACGTGACCTTCACCTACCCGGGTGCCGAGCACCCGATCCTCTCGGGAATCACCTTCCGCGCCGCACCAGGTGAGACCGTCGCGGTCGTGGGTTCGACCGGCGCCGGCAAGACCACGCTGATCTCGCTGATCCCGCGGCTGTTCGACGTCACGGACGGCGTCGTGGAGGTGGGCGGCCTCGATGTCCGTCACGCCGACCTCGAAGCCCTGTGGGCGACGATCGGGCTGGTGCCTCAGCGTCCCTTCCTGTTCTCGGGCACGATCGCGTCGAACTTGCGGTTCGGCCGCGAAGAGGCGACGGATGCCGAGCTCTGGCACGCCCTCGAGATCGCGCAGGCGAGCGACTTCGTGAGCCAGATGGACGGCGGGCTCGACGCGCCGATCTCCCAGGGCGGCACGAACGTGTCGGGCGGCCAGCGTCAGCGTCTCGCCATCGCCCGGGCGATCGTGCACCAGCCGCGCGTGCTGGTGTTCGACGACTCGTTCTCGGCGCTGGATCTCACCACCGACGCACGGCTGAGACAGGCGCTGTGGCGGGAGCTGCCCGACGTCACGAAGATCGTCGTCGCTCAGCGGGTCTCGACGATCACCGATGCCGACCGCATCATCGTGCTCGACGACGGCGGCATCGTGGGTCTCGGCACGCACGATGAGCTGCTCGAGACCAGCCAGACCTACCGCGAGATCGTCCAGTCCCAGCTCGGAGCGGAGGTCGCCCGATGAGCGCCGAACACCCCTCGAACCCCGAACAGCAGTCCCGCGCCGACAAGCCCGCCACCCGGCGCCGCGCCCGCGACGCCGTCGCCGAGCTCAGCCCAGAGGAGAAGCTCGAGATCGAGCTCGGCGAGCAGGCCCGCATCTCGGCCGACGACTGGAGCGGCGCCGTCGCCCCGGGCAAGGCCGCGCGCTTCGGCCCGTCCTTCCGCCGCCTCATCGGACTGCTGCGTCCCAACGCGGTCGGCTTCATCTTCGTGTCGATCCTCGGCTCGATCGGCGTCGTCTTCGCCGTGCTCTCGCCCAAGGTTCTGGGCGAGGCGACCAACATCCTCTTCGAGGGCGTCGTGTCGTCGATGGCGCCGTCGGGCGCCACCAAAGAGCAGGTCGTCCAGGGGCTCGAAGCCTCCGGCGAGCAGGACCTCGCCAACATGGTCGCGGCCATGGAGCACTTCGTGCCCGGCGCCGGCGTCGACTTCCTGGCGCTCAGCCGCGTGCTGCTCATCGTGCTCGCGCTGTACTTCGCGTCGTCCCTGCTGATGTGGCTGCAGGGCTACGTCATCAACGTGATCATGGTGCGCGTCATGTGGCGCCTGCGCGAAGACGTCGAGGCGAAGATCAACCGGCTGCCGCTGCGCTACTTCGACCGGGTGCAGCGCGGCGAGCTGATCTCGCGCGTCACGAACGACATCGACAACATCACCCAGATGATGCAGCAGTCGCTGTCGCAGGCGCTCACGAGCGTGCTCACCGTGATCGGCGTGCTCATCATGATGCTGACGATCTCGTGGCAGCTGACCCTCGTGGTGCTGGTCAGCTTCCCGCTCATGGCGGTGCTGTTCGGCGTCATCGGACCGCGGTCGCAGAAGGCGTTCGGCATCCAGTGGCGCAAGGTCGGCCGTCTCAACGCACGCGTCGAGGAGTCGTTCTCGGGCCACGCGCTCGTCAAGGTCTTCGGTCGTGAGCAGGCGTCCCGCGAGGCGTTCCGCGCCGAGAACGAGGAGCTCTACGCGGCCTCCTTCAAGGCGCAGTTCCTGTCGAACATCATGATGCCCGCGATGATGTTCATCGGGAACCTCACCTATGTCGGCATCGCCGTCTTCGGTGCGCTGATGGTCGCGGGCGGCCAGTTGCGCCTCGGCGACGTGCAGGCGTTCATCCAGTACTCGCAGCAGTTCACGCAGCCACTGTCTGAGCTGGGCGGCATGGCCGCGGTCGTCCAGTCCGGCACCGCCTCTGCCGAGCGGGTGTTCGAGCTGCTCGACGAGGAGGAGCAGGAGCCCGACGCGCAGGACGCACCGGCCCCTGTCGACGGCGACGGCACCATCGAGTTCCAGGACGTGGCGTTCTCGTACTCGCCCGACCGCCCCCTCATCCACGATCTGTCCTTCCGGGTGGAGCCGGGGCAGACGGTCGCGATCGTGGGCCCGACCGGTGCCGGCAAGACGACGCTCGTGAATCTCCTGATGCGCTTCTACGAGCTCGACGGCGGCCGCATCCTCCTCAACGGGCAGGACATCGCGCAGCTCACGCGGCGCGACATCCGCGCCAAGACGGGCATGGTGCTGCAGGACCCGTGGCTGTTCGCCGGCACGATCCGCGAGAACATCCGCTACGGCCGCGCCGACGCCACCGACGCCGAGATCCTCGCCGCGGCCCGCGCGACGTACGTCGACCGGTTCGTGCACTCGCTGCCGGACGGCTACGACACCCTCCTCGACGAGGACGCGTCGAACATCTCGGCCGGCGAGAAGCAGCTCATCACGATCGCCCGTGCCTTCGTGGCGCAGCCGTCGGTGCTGATCCTCGACGAGGCGACGAGCTCGGTCGACACCCGCACCGAGCTGCTGCTGCAGCACGCCATGGCGGCGCTGCGCGAAGGCCGGACGTCGTTCGTGATCGCGCACCGCCTGTCGACCATCCGCGACGCCGACCTCATCCTCGTGATGGAGAACGGCGGGATCGTCGAGAAGGGCACGCACGACGACCTCATCGTCGCCCAGGGTGCGTACTTCCGGCTCTACAACTCGCAGTTCGAGCAGGCGGCGACCGATCTCGACGAGGAGTCCCGCGCGCTCGCAGAAGCCGAGCGTGGCGAGCCGCTCGCCGAGTCCTCGGGCGACGCCCTCGAGGACGAGTCGGCCCCGGTCGTCTGACCGACCCTGACGACGGATGCCGCACCCCCGCGCACGCGCCGGGTCGCGGCATCCGTCGTCTCTGTCTGCCGTCTGCCACCGCGGCCGGCCGCCGTCCCCACTGCTGGGGGGCCGCTCGCCTGTCGCGACGTGCCGCCGGCCGGCGATTGAGGGCGGGCGAGGAGCGGGATCGCGCCGGCGACCCCGTGCGGGCAGGTAGCGTTTTCCCATGGTCAATTACCGGTACCTCGGAAACAGCGGTCTCAAAGTCAGTGAGATCACCTACGGCAACTGGGTCACGCACGGCTCGCAGGTCGACGACTCGGCCGCCATCGCCACCGTCCACGCGGCGCTCGACGCCGGCATCTCGACGTTCGACACGGCCGACGTCTACGCCAACACGCTCGCCGAGGAGGTGCTCGGCAAGGCGCTGACCGGCCAGCGCCGGGAGTCGCTCGAGATCTTCACCAAGGTGTACTGGCCGACCGGCCCCAAGGGGCCGAACGACACCGGCCTGAGCCGCAAGCACATCTTCGAATCCATCAACGGTTCGCTCCGCCGCCTCGGCACCGATTACGTCGACCTCTACCAGGCGCACCGCTACGACTACGAGACGCCCCTCGAAGAGACGTTCCAGGCGTTCGCCGACGTCGTGCGTCAGGGCAAGGCGCTCTACATCGGCGTCTCGGAATGGACGGCCGAGCAGCTCCGCGAGGGGCACACGCTCGCCAAGAGCTACGGCATCCAGCTCATCTCGAACCAGCCGCAGTACTCGGCGCTCTGGCGTGTGATCGAGGGCAAGGTGGTGCCGGCCTCCGAGGAGCTCGGCATCTCGCAGATCGTGTGGTCACCGATGGCGCAGGGGGTGCTCTCAGGCAAGTACCTGCCCGGTCAGCCGCTGCCCGAGGGCTCGCGCGCGACCGACGAGAAGAGCGGCGCGCAGTTCATCCAGCGGTTCCTCCGCGACGAGGTGCTCGAGGCCGTCCAGCGTCTGAAGCCCGTCGCCGAGGAAGCGGGCCTGACGCTGCCGCAGCTCGCGATCGCGTGGGTGCTGCAGAACAAGAACGTCGCGTCGGCGCTGGTGGGGGCATCTCGTCCCGAGCAGCTCGCCGACACGGTCAAGGCCTCCGGCGTCGCGCTCGACGCCGACACCATGGCCGCGATCGACACGGCCCTCGCGGGCGTCGTCTACGACGACCCCGAAGACACCTACACCGTCTCGCCGACGACCCGCGTGGTCTGAGGCCTCGGCAGCTCACGACCGTGATCACCAGCGCCGGCATCCTGCTCTATCGGCTCGCGCCCTCCCTCGAAGTGCTCATCGCGCACATGGGCGGGCCGTTCTGGGCGAGCAAGGATGCCGGCGCCTGGTCGATCCCGAAGGGCGAGTTCGCCGAGGGTGAGGAGAGCGCGCTGGATGCCGCGCGCCGTGAGTTCCGCGAGGAGCTCGGCATCGACCCGCCCGAGCCGCCGTACGCCGAGCTCGGCACGTTCGCGTACTCGTCGGGCAAGCGGGTGACGGTGTTCGTCGCCGACGGCGGCGGATTCTCGCTCGACGGACTCCAGTTCGGCGAGTTCGAGCTGGAATGGCCGCCGCGCTCGGGGCGGACGGCGTCATTCCCCGAGGTCGACCGCGTCGAATGGACCGATACGGATGCCGCACGCGAGCGCCTCGTGAAGGGTCAGCGTCCGGCGATCGATGCGCTGGAGCAGCACCTCGCGGAGGCTTCCTCCTCCGGTCACTGAGCCCGTCGGGCGCGACCCGGTCGGCCGGCGCATGGTCCGACGGCGCTGTTCCGCCCGGCGCGGCAGCGGCGGGCCTTGCGGGGGCCGTGACGGCGGCGGAGACTGTCCGGGTCCGATCCGCACGAGAGGAACACCATGGCTCACGGCGACATCACGCACATCGACATCCCCGTCACCGATCTCGGCAAGGCGGCCGAGTTCTACTCCGGCCTGTTCGGCTGGCAGATCGCGGAGGTGCCCGGGTTCGAGGGCTACCCCATGTGGCAGGCGCCGAACAAGATCTCGGGCGGCGGCCTCGCGCCGCGCGGGGAGGGTTTCACTCAGCCCCGCTCGTACGTCGAGGTCGACTCCATCGACGAGACGGTCGCGGCGGCGAAGGATGCCGGTGCCACGGTGCTCATGGAGAAGGACCAGATCTCTCCCACGAGCTGGTGGGCCGTGATCGCCGACCCCGATGGCAACGCGATCGGCCTCTACGAGGGCACGACGGACGCCTGAGCCGCCCGTTCGCACGCGGGCGACCGAACGCTGCAGGTCCCGGCGAGCGCGCCATGACAATACGGCGCGCTCGCAGGAAGCGGCAGCGTCCGCGAAGACGTGCGACGGGGCGCGGTCTGAGGCTCAGCGGCCGTTCTTGGGGCGGGTCGAGACGTCAATCGGGTCCTGCGCGCCGAGCGACGACCAGGCGCTCGCGGTGCCCTTCGCCGCGTGCTCCGAGGCTCGCACCGCCCGCTCGTCCGCCCAGGCGTTGAGGACGTGGCCGGAGTGGCCGCGCACGTGCTCGAGCACGACATCGGGCAGGCCGGCGGCGCGGCGGGCATCGCGGGCGACGATGAGCTGCTCGAGGATGTCGACGTTCTTCGCCGGCGAGCCGGTCGAGGTCTTCCAGCCGCGGCGGCGGTGCCCGTCCATCCACTTCGTGTAGGTGTCGATCGCGTACTTCGAGTCGGCCTGCACCACGAGGTTCTCCACGTCGACGTGGTCCTCGATCGCCTTCAGCAGGCCCATCAGCTCACCGACGTTGTTCGTGCCGAGCGGGATCGCGCCGGCGGCCCAGTGGCCGTCCTCGCCGACCCATGCCCAGCCGGTCGGCCCGGGGTTGCCCTTGCAGGCTCCGTCGGTGGCAACGATGTAGCGGGGCGCGTCGGTCACTCGGGCAAGGTTACCGTGCGGCCGAGGAGCGCTCGGCGCGCCATTCCTCAGCGAGGTGCGGCAGCCGCTCGGCCAGGTACCTCAGGAAGTCGGCGACCTCGCGCGCCCTCACAACGGAGATCGGCGCTTCGTCGTTGTCGTCCGCGATGCGGTCGATGTGGCTCGCGAGCGCGGAGTACAGCGGGGCGTTCGCGGTGATCATGCCCGACCAGGCGTCGTCGGTGAGGTCGTAGCGGTCGCGCCGGTCTCCCGCTCGCGACAACCGCTGGATGAGCCGCACCGACACCAGGTACCGCACCGCGCCCGACACCGCGGCCGCCGAGACGCCGAGACGGTCGGCGAGCTCGGCCGCGGTGTAGCCCTCGTCGGGCGAGCCGACGAGGGCCATCATCACGCGCGCGGGCATGCGGGCCATGCCCGCCGTCGTCAGCATCGCGGCGGCCTGCTCGGCCGCGTCGACACCCGGATGCTCGCTGGTCACCTGGCCCCCTTCCTGACTATCCTCCCGCTTCCAGTTCCCGGCGGCGCATCAGCGCGAGCGATGCGGCGGCACCGACGCCCGTGGCGAGCAGCAGCCACCACAGCCCGCGAAGGTCGACCTCGTCGCCGACCATCGTCGGTGTGACGGCGATGGGCGAGAGCTGCACCAACCAGTCCGGGAAC
The DNA here is from genome assembly GCF_010634885.1 of Microbacterium sp. B35-04. Taxonomy (NCBI): domain Bacteria; kingdom Bacillati; phylum Actinomycetota; class Actinomycetes; order Micrococcales; family Microbacteriaceae; genus Microbacterium; species Microbacterium sp. B35-04. Next base: position 26,139 of record NZ_MWLP01000067.1, read on the forward strand.
AGGAACAGCGGGCCGAACAGGCCGAGCATCATCCCGAGCAGCACCAGAGTCCACCCGAGCGGGATGGTCAGCCGCGGGACGAGCACGAAGGCCAGCGCCGTCACCACCAAAAACACGGATGCCCCGGCGACCTGCCCTGCGCCGACCACGACGACCGTGCGCATGAGGTCCATGTCGCCGTCCTGCGAGGCGATGCCGATCGCGGCACCCCCGACGGCCGCGGCGACCACCAGCACGATCGCGAGCAGCGCGATGACGAGGTAGTCCGCCAGCCACCGCACCCGGCCGACGGGCGCGGCAAGCAGCGGCTCGGCGGTGCCATGAGCCTCCTCCTGCCGGGCGCGGCACACGACCTGCACGGCGGCACAGGCGGCCAGCACCCCGAGCATGGTGAAGAACGTGGTCACGGTGCCCTGCTCGATGCTGCCCTCGCCCGAGATCTGGCGCAGGATGTTCTCGACCGCGGGGTTGGAGGCACCGACCTCCTGCACGATCGAGGCGAGCGAGGTCGAGAGGATGCCGACGATGAGCCCGCCGACCACCCAGCCGACGACGGCGCCCCGCGTGAGGCGCCAGACCAGGCCGGAGGGGGTGGAGAGGGCGGCGGAGGCATCCGCTCGCGCCTGTCGTTCGGCGATGAAGCTGCCGCCGAGATCGCGCGCCGAGACGAGCGCTGCCGACACCGCGATGAGGACGACACCGACCCCCAGCGGGAGCGCAGCGGGCCACCACAGGTTCTCGTCGAACGCGCGCGTGTTCTCGCCCCATCCGAAGGGCGAGAGCCAGGTGAGCCAGGAGCTCTCCATGCGGGTGAGGTCGTCGCTCGGCGTGCCGATCGCGTTGCCGATCCCCGAGAGCACGAACGTGATGACCAGCGTCCAGACGGCCAGGGCGTTGGCTCCGCGCGAGGTGCGCATCAGCTGTGCCGCGAGGAGGCCCACACCCAGGAATGTCATGCCGACCGCACCGACGGCCGCACCAGCCAGGACGGCGCCCTCGACATCGAGGCCGACGGCGAGGAAGGCCCCGGCTGTCAGAGCGCCGAGCAACAGGTTCGCCAGCACGCCGTGCGTCGCCGTCGCGACGAAGGGCAGCGTGCGCGAGGCGGGGGTGGCCGCGATGAGCTCGGCGCGGCCGGACTCCTCGTCGCCGCGCGTGTGGCGCACCGCGAGGAACGTGCTCATGAACGCGGCGAGCATCGCGAGCCAGGGGAAGATCAGGAACACCATGAACGCGCCCTGGCCGGTGCCGGACGGCAGCCCGCGGAACAGCAGGATCACGGGGTTCGCGAGGGCGGCGGCGAGCAGCGACGTGCGGTCCTGCTCTGTGCCGTAGGCGTCGGCCACGCCGACGTACGACGCGTAGGCGAGCAGCCCCGTGCCGACCGCCCACAGCAGCACCTGCACCCAGTCCCGCCGGATGCGCTGGCCGAGCAGGGCGAGGAACCGGGTCATCGTCCGTCGCCGTTCATGTCTGCCAGCTCGTCGCCGTAGTGGCGCAGGAACAGCTCCTCGAGCGAGGCGGGAGCGATGCGCAGGCCCGCGGCGCCGCGGGCGGCGAGCGCGGGAAGGGCGGATGCCACCGCGTCGCTGTCGATGGTGAAGGCGACGCGGCCGCCGTCGACCACGACATCGTGGGCGCCCGGGATGCCCGTAGCGGCTGCGGCATCCGTCCCGTGGAACGACACCTCGGTGCGGGTGAGGTGGCGGAGCTCAGCGAGCGTGCCGGTCTCGGCGATGCGGCCGGCGCGGATGATCGAGACGCGGTCGCACAGCTGCTCGACCTCCGAGAGGATGTGGCTCGACAGCAGCACGGTGGCGCCCGCTGCACGCACCCGCGCGATCTCGTGGCGGAACATCACCTCCATGAGGGGGTCGAGGCCGCTCGTCGGCTCGTCGAGGATGTACAGGTCGGCCGGCACGGCGAAGGCGGCGATGAGGGCGACCTTCTGCCGATTGCCCTTCGAGTACGCGCGGCCCTTCTTGCGCGGATCGAACTGGAACGCCTCGGACAGACGCTCCTTCTGAGCCACGTACGCCTTGTCGTGGCGCGCGGCGCCCCGCAGCCTCGCCATGAGGTCGATCGCCTCGCCGCCCGAGAGGTTGGGCCACACGCTGACGTCGCCCGGCACGTAGGCGATGCGCCGGTGCAGGGCGACGGCGTCGCGCCACGGATCCTGACCGAAGACGGATGCCTCGCCCGCCGTCTTGCGGGCAAGCCCCAGCAGCACCCGGATCGTCGTGGACTTGCCGGCGCCGTTGGGCCCGAGGAAGCCGTGGATCTGGCCCTCGTCGACGGTGAGGTCGAGCCCGTCGAGGGCGTGGACGCGACCGTAGTGCTTGGTGAGGCCGCTGGTGCGGATGACTGTGGACACGTCGCTGACGCTACGCCGAATTCACAAATTCGTGAATACTCCTCACGATTTCCTCACGTTGCAGATCGCGTTGTATACCTTCAGTGCCGGAGGGGGGTAGATCCGTGCGCGTGCGTCCGTTTATGTATACACTGGCCGAGGTGTGGAATGAGGAGGTGATGCGGATGCGGGCCAGTGACCGCGCGTACGCGACTCTCCTCGATGAGATCCAGTCCGGTGTCCTGCGTCCCGGCGCGGTGCTCGGCGAGGTCGAGCAGGCCGCCCGTCTTGGCGTCAGCCGCACGCCGCTGCGCGAGGCGCTCGGTCGCCTCGCGGCCGACGGGCTCGTCGCCCAGCAGTCGCCGCGGGTGACCGTCGTGACCGCGATCGATGCCGACGACATCCGTGAGATCTTCGAAGTGCGCCGCGCGCTCGAAGAGTCGGCCGCCCGCCTCGCCGCCGAACGGGGGGATGCCGCGGCCTTCGCCGACCTCGCACACGCCTTCGCACGGGTCGACCTCGACGGTGCCGGCCCCGGTGGCGCTGACGGCGCCGACGGCGTTGACGTGGCTGCCCGCGCTGCCCGCGCTGACGTCGCCGCCCGCTCCGAGCGGGGTGACGGGCTCGACGGCCCCGCCGAGGTGAGTGGCACCGACGCCTACTACGCGCTCATCGAGCGGTTCGACCTCGCGCTCGATTCGGCCGTCGCAAACGATTACCTCACCGCAGCGCTGCGCACCGTGCGTACACACCTCGTCCGGGTGCGGCGACTGGCGCGCGACAATCCCGCCCGGCTCGCGGCATCCGTCGCCGAGCACCGTCTGATCGCCTCCGCGATCGGCGCACGCGACGCGGATCTCGCCGCGCACGCCACGCACGTGCACCTGCACAACGCGCTCCACAGCATCCTCGAGTCCCTCGGCGCTTCGACAGGCTCAGCGACCGGTGCGGTCCCCGCGCCTCGTTCGGTCCACGCTCCCGGTGCGGTCTCCGCGCCCGGTGCGGTCCCCGCGACTCGTTCCGTCCCTGAGCCCGTCGAAGGGCCGCACCACTGAAAGGCCGGTCATGACCGTCATCCATCACCTCCGCGTCCACCGCAGCGACGAGAACCTCGCCCGCGAGGGGCAGCTCGCGTGGCACATCGCCGAAGTCGCCGCCGACCCGGTGGAGGTCGACGCCGACGTTGTCGACATGATCGTCAACCGCGTGATCGACAACGCCGCGGTGGCCGCGGCATCCCTCACCCGCGCTCCTGTGAGCGCCGCACGCCAGCAGGCTCTCGACCATGCCGTGTCGGTCGGAGGCTCGGGCGCGACCGTGTTCGGCTGCGCGCTCGACCGCAAGACGAGCCCCGAGTGGGCGGCGTGGGCGAACGGCGTCGCCGTGCGGGAGCTCGACTACCACGACACCTTCCTCGCTGCCGAGTACTCGCACCCGGGCGACAACATCCCGCCGATCGTGGCCGTCGCCCAGCACGTCGGCGCCGACGGCGCCGCGCTCGTGCGCGGACTCGCGACGGGCTACGAGATCCAGATCGACCTGGTGCGCGCGATCAGCCTGCACAAGCACAAGATCGACCACGTCGCGCACCTCGGCCCGTCGGCCGCGGCCGGCATCGGCACACTGCTCGGCCTCGACGTCGAGACGATCTACCAGGCCGTCGGTCAGGCGCTCCACACGACCACCGCGACGCGCCAGTCCCGCAAGGGCGAGATCTCGACGTGGAAGGCGCACGCGCCCGCGTTCGCCGGAAAGATGGCGGTCGAAGCCGTCGACCGCGCGATGCGCGGCGAGACGTCGCCCTCGCCGATCTACGAAGGCGAAGACGGCGTGATCGCGTGGCTGCTCGACGGACCGGATGCCTCGTACGAGGTGCCGCTGCCGGGTGAGGGCGAGCCCAAGCGCGGCATCCTGGATTCGTACACGAAGGAGCACTCGGCCGAGTACCAGGCGCAGGCCTGGATCGACCTGGCCCGCAAGCTCCACGGCGAGCACCCCGTGCTTCGACAGGCTCAGCAACCGGGTGCCGAGGTGAACGTCGAGGCGATCGTGCTGCACACCTCGCACCACACGCACAACGTCATCGGCTCCGGCGCCAACGACCCGCAGAAGTACGACCCGCACGCGTCGCGCGAGACGCTCGACCACTCGATCCCGTACATCTTCGCGGTCGCCCTGCAGGACGGCGGCTGGCACCACGTCGACTCCTACGCGCCCGAGCGCGCGGGCCGCGCCGACACCGTCGAGCTGTGGCACAAGATCACGACGGCCGAAGACCCGGAGTGGACGCGCCGCTACCACTCGGAGGACCCGAACGAGAAGGCGTTCGGCGGCCGCGTCGAGATCCGCCTCACGAACGGCGAGACCATCGTCGACGAGATCGCCGTCGCCGACGCCCACCCGCTCGGCGCCCGTCCGTTCGCCCGCGAGGACTACGTGCGCAAGTTCCGCCTGCTGGCAGAGCCCGTGCTCACGGCCGACGAGATCGAGCGCTTCCTCGACCTCGCCCAGCGCCTGCCCGAGCTCACCCCCGAAGAGGTGCAGCAGCTCACGATCGTCGCCGACTTCGGCGTGCTCGCGGCCGCCCCTGCCCCGAAGGGCCTGTTCTGATGCGCGTTTCGACTCGCTTCGCTCGCTCAACGACCGGGTCTCTTGAACCCCGGTCGTTGAGCGAGGGAGCGCCAGCGACCGAGACGAAACGCCCCGAGCC
>NZ_MWLP01000068.1:0-50257 GCF_010634885.1 Microbacterium sp. B35-04
CGGATGCCTCGAGTCGAGGCATCCGTCACCGCCGTCGTCGTCCTAGCGGCCGGGCAGGCGCTTGAAGGCGTTCTCGAAAGCGTGCTTGGCGGATGCCGCGGCCCGGCCGACCACCTCGGCCGCGTGGGCGGCGGAGTCGGGCAGCCCCGCAGCGGCCTCTTCGCCGGCGCTGCCATCGCCGTCGAGGAACGGCACGAGCCAGTCGTCGACCTCGTCCAGGGGCTCGGCGGAGAGGCTGTAGTAGCGGTGCTGCCCCTCTTCGCGCACCGAGACCAGGTGCGCGTCACGCAGCACCTTGAGATGCTTCGACACCGTCGGCTGGCTGGCGCCGAGCTCCGTGACGATGTGCGACACGCTGGTGCCGCGCTCTCCGGCGGATGATCGATCGAGCAGCAGTCGCAGGATGTCGCGACGCGTTCCGTCTGCGATCACGTCGAAGATGTCCGCCATGTGCTCAGATTAGTCGGGAGCCCTGCGGAGTACCATGATCACGACCGCCGGCGGTTCACACGAATGCCGTTTCGCATCAGGAGGATTCCCGTATGACGGATGGCAGGCGAGCCGCCCCCGTCTCGGGCATGGGCCGCCTGCGCGTGCTGGGCCACGCGTTCATGGAATTCTTCCGCGACCTGACGCAGCGCTCCCCCGCACGATTCGCGATCCTCATCTTCCTGTCGCTGATCCTGCTCTTCACGGGACTGTTCTCGCTGCCGGTCGCCGCGGCGAGCGGGCAGGTCACCCCGTTCGCCGATGCCTTCTTCACGGCCGTGTCGACCATCTGCGTCACGGGACTCGCGACCGTCGACATGGCCACGCACTGGTCCGCGTTCGGCCATGTGCTGGTGTTCGTCGGCGTCCAGATCGGTGCACTCGGCGTGCTGACGCTCGCCTCCATCCTGGGTCTCGTGATCTCGCGCCGCCTGGGACTGCGCGCCAAACTCATCGCCGCGAGCGACTCGAACCCCCTCCGCACCCACGGCGGACCCGTCAACGAGGGTCAGACCGTGCAGCTCGGCCAGATCGGCAGCCTGCTCGCGACGGTGGCGCTTTCGACCCTCGTCATCGAAGTGATCATCGCGATCCTCCTCTATCCGGGGCTGCTGCTCGCGGGCGTCCCGTGGGACGTCGCGCTGTGGGAGGCCCCGTTCTACGCCGCGATGTCGTTCACGAACACGGGGTTCACACCGAACGCCGAGGGCCTCGAGCCCTTCCGTCACGACTACTTCTTCCTGACGGTGCTCATGGCCGGCGTGTTCCTCGGTTCCATCGGCTTCCCCGTCATCTACACCCTCCTGCGGCAGCGCTGGAGGGTGCGGCGGTGGTCGCTGCACGCGAAGCTCACCATCATCACCACGGTGGCGCTGTTCTTCCTCGGCGGCGCGGTGTTCCTCCTGCTCGAGTACGACAACCTGCTCACCCTGGGCACGAACGACGCGTGGGACACCACCTTCCAGGCGTTCTTCCTCTCGGCGATGACGAGATCGGGCGGCTTCGCGATCCTCGACATCGGCGAGCTGAATCAATCCAGCCTGCTGGTGGCGTGCATGCTCATGTTCGTCGGCGGTGGCTCCGCGTCGACCGCCGGCGGCATCAAGGTCACCACGCTCGCGGTGATCGCATTGGCCGTCGTGTCGGAGGCGAAGGGGCGCGCGTCGAATCAGGTGTTCGGCCGGCGCATCCCCAGCGATGTGCTTCGCGTGGCCCTCTCGGTGGTCGCCTGGGGGGCGACCATCGTCGCGATCTCGACGATCATCATCACGCAGATCACGAAGGCGGATCTCGGCGACGTGCTGTTCGACGTCATCTCGGGTTTCGCCACGGTCGGCCTGTCGACCGGGCTCACCGCCCAGCTGCCCGATCCGGCCGTCTACGTGCTGGCGATCACGATCGTCATGGGTCGCGTTGGTACAGTGACTCTCGCCGCGGCCGTGGCCGCGTCATCCCGTTCGCAGCTCTACTCGCTGCCCGTGGAAAGGCCGATCGTTGGTTGAGCGAATCAGGGGCGATGCGCCCGTTCTCGTGATCGGACTCGGGCGCTTCGGTGCCGCCTGCGCGGGCGAGCTCGATCGGCTCGATCGCGAGGTGCTCGCGATCGACGACAGCCTCGACCTCGTGCAGAAGTGGTCGGAGCGCGTCACCCACACGGTGCAGGCCGACGCCCGCAACATCGACGCGCTCAAGCAGATCGGCGCGCAGGACTTCTCGGTCGCCGTCGTCGCGGTCGGCTCGTCGATCGAGGCATCCGTCCTCATCACGGCCAACCTCGTCGACTTGAAGGTGCCGCAGATCTGGGCGAAGGCGGTGTCGCAGTCGCACGGCAAGATCCTCGCCCGCGTCGGCGCCAACCACGTCATCTATCCCGAGCGCGAGGCCGGCGAGCGCGTCGCCCACCTGGTCAGCGGGCGGATGCTCGACTTCATCCGCTTCGACGACGACTTCGCCCTCGCGAAGCTGTATCCGCCGAAGTTCATCCGCGGCGTCGGCCTCAACGAGTCCGGAGTGCGCACCAAGTACAACGTCACCGTCGTCGGCGTGAAGAGCCCGGGCAAGCCGTTCCGGTACGCCGAGGCGAACACCGTGGTGACCAACCACGACCTCATCATCGTGTCGGGCACGAACTCCGACATCGAGCGGTTCGCGTCGCTCGAGCGCTGAGGCCCTCTGTCGGATGTCCCCGCTGCGCGGCATACTCGCGGCATGACAGAGCGCAACACGACGGATGCCGCTGCCAGGCGCTGGGTCGAAGCGTACGAGAAGGCATGGAAGACGTACGAGCCCGACGACATCCGGGCCCTCTTCACCGACGATGCCGTGTACTTCACCCAGCCCTGGGGTGAGCCGTGGGCCGGGGCCGACGCCATCGTCGCCGGCTGGCTCGAGGCGCGCGACGAACCCGGCACATACGAGTTCGAGTGGGAGATCGCCGGCGTCGACGGTGACCGCGTCTTCGTGGATGCGCGAACGGACTACGCCCCGAACGACGAGCTGCCTGACGGGCGCGTCTACCGCAACCTGTGGGTGGTCGACCTCGACGAGGACGGACGGGCGCGCTCGTTCACCGAGTGGTACATGACGCAGCCCCGCGACTGATCCGCCGCCGAGGGCTCACCCGCCCTGCGCGAGTTCCCTCGCACGGGCGAGCGCCGCGTCGGTCGCCGCCACGAAGACGTCGTCGAGACGCGCCTCCTGGAACACGGCGATCGCCCGTTCCGTGGTGCCCTTCGGACTCGTCACCCGTCGACGCAGCTCCGCAGGGTCTTCACCGGATGCCTCGAGCAGCGCCGCGGCACCGATGAAGGTCTGCTCGGCCATGAGCCGCGACTCCGCCTCGGAGAACCCCTTGCCGAGCGCGGCCTTCGTGAACTCCTCCACGAGGAGGAAGAAGTAGGCCGGACCGGAGCCCGAGATCGTCGAGAGCGCGTCGATCTGCGCCTCCGGCACCTCGATGACGGTCCCCACGGTCTCGAACAGCCGGCGGGCGGTGGCGACGGCCGCCTGGTCGGCGAGGGATCCGGCTGCGAGCCCCGTGACCGCGCGCCCGACGAGCGCGGGCGTGTTGGGCATCGAGCGCAGCACCGCGACGCCCTCGCCGAGGATCCGCTCGAACGTCGCGATCGTGACGCCGGCGGCCAGGCTCACGACGATGGCGCCGGGGCTCAGTGCCGGGGCGATCTCCGTGAGGAGGTCGGGGACCATCGCCGGCTTGACCCCCACCAGCACGACGTCCGCGGCGGCCGCGGCATCCGTGTTCCCGGTCGGGTGCTCTTCGAGGGCGATGCTCGACACGCCGACGAGACCATCGAGTTCGGCGGCCTTCGCGCGCGAGCGGTTGGTGGTCGTCACTCCCCCGGCAGCGAGTCCGGAGCGCGACAGGCCGCGAGCGATCGCCCCGCCCATCGAGCCGGCGCCGAGGATCGCGATGGGCGGGAGCGCGGGGGTGTCCGTCATCCCGCCATCCTAGGAGGCCCCTCGTCGTGTCAGGCGCTGCGCGCGGGGGCGTCCAGGATGATCGACAACGACGGCTCCCGGCCCTTCTCGATGTGGGAGAACGCCAGGCTCTCGGCCAGCCGATCGTTGCCGGCGGCGATGGCGGCCAGCAGCTCGTCGTGCTCGTGGGACTGCACCGCCGGATCGCGCCCCGCGCCGGTGAGGTAGAACAGCCACGTCATGCGCCCGAGCACCGCGCGCATGAGCGCCGACAGCAGGCTGCTGTCGGCGACGTCGACGATGCTGTCGTGAAACCGCGCGTGCGCCTCGGCGATCGCGAGGCGGTCCCCGTCGGCCACGGCGCCGTGGGCGAAATCGAGCGAGGCGTCGAGCCGCGTCGCATCGGCCCCATGCAGGACGTTCTGCGCCGCCCGGCGCGCAGCCAGCGTCTCGAGGCTCAGGCGCACATCGAACAGCTCGTTGATCGAGCGATCGGTCCAGCCCTCCACGCGCGCACTGCGCCGTGGGGCCGTGCGGACGAAACCGTCGTTGTCGAGCCGTGCGATCGCCGCACGGATCGGGATGCGCGAGACCTGGAGCTCGACGGCGAGCCGGTGCTCCTTGAGGGCCGAGCCCTCCTCGAACCGCCCGACGATGATGCCGCGGCGCAGCGTCTGGTACGCCTGCGCCGCCAGCGATTCATCGGTCGCCACGAGCGTGTCGGTCATCGCGCCCTCGATTCGGTCATTCGCGGATCGTGACCATCGTGCCAGCACCCGCGGCGGCGGCGCGCCGCAGGATGTGATCGGCGGCGGCCAGATCCTGCAGACCGATCCCCACCGAGTTGAAGATCGTGGTGTCCTCCGGGGAGGTGCGTCCGGGCACGAGTCCCTCCAGCACCTCGCCGATCTCGACGATGTCCGCCTCGGCGACGGCACCCGAAGTCACGGCGTTGCGCACGTTGCCGGAGTCCGCCCAGGCGACCTGCCGGCTGTCGACGGCGACGACAGCCGCCCGCGCGAAGACGCTCGACTCGAGCTCGCTGTAGGCACGTCGCGGCGGAGAGCCGACGGCATTCACATGCACCCCCGGCGCGAGCATGCCCGCGCTGAGGATCGGCGAGAGCGAAGGGGTCAGCGTGCAGACGATGTCGGCCTCCCGCACAGCGTCCGCTGCGGACGCGGCGGCGACGGCGGGGATCCCGAGGGCGCGCAATCCGTCACTCGCGCTTCCGGCCCGGTCGGCCGATCGGGACCACACCCGGATCTCGTCGAGCTCGAATGCCCGGCCGAGCGCCGCGGCGTGCTCCATCGCGAGCGCGCCCGAGCCGAGCAGCGCGAGCGTCCGAGAGTCGGGGCGCGCGAGTGCCCGCGTGGCCATGGTCGTCGCCGCCGCGGTGCGGATCCTCGTGAGCGCCCGGCCGTCGACGATGGCGAGGCATTCGCCGGTGTCGGCGGCATACAGGCTGACCGTTGAACGCTGCGCCGGGCGCCCCAGTTCGCGGTTGCGCGGTGCGTCGGCGAGCACCTTCACGGCGAACAGCCCCAGGTCGGGAGCGAACGACAGCATCGGGACCACGGCCGGCGAATCTGCGGCCTCCGCCGACGGGTCCCGCAGCGGCACGGGGGCCGGCTGAACGGCTCGACCGGTCGCGAGCTCACGATGGACACGCTCGAGGGCGGCGAGCAGCCCCTCCCACTCGACGAGGCGTTCGACGTCGGTGGACGTCAGCGTGCGTGTGCCCATCGAATTCCTTTCTGTATCCCAAATGGAGTCTGTTCGAACAGGTTAGGGGATGACGCGCGATGACATGAAGTGGGCCATCCTCACCGGCTGAGTGGGTGCAGGCAATCGCCACTCCAGTTATTTCAAGGCTAAGCGTGGCCCGGGTGGTCGATTGCGAGCTCGCAGAGTTTCACCTGCCAGTAACTCCACGTCACGCCGATGAAACATCCATCCTCGATTCTGTATACCAAATCATCCAATTGATGGAAGGCAGCGGAATGGGAAAGGTGCTCGGGCGTCGCGCGGTGCAGTCGCTGGTCACGATCTTCATCGTCGTGACCATCGCGTTCCTGCTGGGGCGCTTGAGCGGCAGTCCAGCGGCGCTGCTGCTGGGCGACACCGCGACGACGGAGCAGATCGACGCGCTGGACAGCCAGCTGGGCTTCGATCTGCCGCTGTGGCAGCAGTACGTCGACTACCTCGCGGGGGTCCTGACCGGCGACTTCGGCGACTCCTACAGGCAGCCCGGGGTGTCCTCCATGGAGCTGGTGCTCGAGCGTCTTCCCGCATCGCTCCAGCTGGGCGCCGTGGGCCTCGTGCTCGGGGTGGTCCTCGCCGGGTCCGCGGCGGTGCTGATCCAGCTCACCGCGAGCCGGACGCTGCGCACCACGCTGCTGGGGCTCGGCTCCGCTCGGCAGGCGATCCCGGATTTCTTCTTCGGGCTGCTGCTGGTGCTCGTCTTCTCGGTCGCCCTCGGCTGGCTTCCCTCGCTGGGCAACCGCGACCCGCTGGCGATCGTGATGCCGGCCGTCACGATCGCGACCGCGCAGTTCGTCGTCTACCTGCGTCTGCTCGACAACTCCCTCGGCGAGCAGTTTCAGCTCGACTACGCACGAACCGCTCTCGCCCGCGGCGAGCGTCGCTCGCATGTCGTCCTCGCCGAGCTGCTCCCCAACGCGGCGCTGCCGGTGCTCACGATCGCCGGCATCAGCCTCGGCGCCTTCCTCGGCGGGCTCGTGATCGTCGAGAACGTCTTCGCGTGGCCGGGCATGGGCCAGCTCATGCTGAGCGCGGTGTACTCGCGCGACTTCCCCGTCGTGCAGTCGGGTCTCATCGTCGTCGCCCTTCTGTTCATCCTCTGCAACGCGCTGGTCGACGTGGTCGGCGCGCTGCTCGACCCGAGAGTGAGGCGGGCCGCATGAGCACCACGGAGTCCGATCGCATCGCCGCCGCGCCGGCACCTGATACCGCCGCACGCTTCCGCTTCCCCAGGTTCACCGGGCTCGAGCGTCTGGGGTTCGGACTGCTCGGGCTGGTCGCCGTCTATCTCTTCGTCGTCCCGTTGCTGCCCGGCTACGACCCGTACACCCAGGACCTCAGCGCGACGCTCGCGCCGCCGTTCACGGATGCCCAGCACGTGCTCGGCACCGACATGCTCGGCCGCGACCTCGCGAGCCGCCTCGCGCTCGGCGGGCAGGTGTCGCTCGGGATCGTGATCGTCGTCGTGGTCTTCAACGCGCTGATCGGCATGGCGACCGGCATGATCGCCGGCTACGCGGGCGGCCGGGTGGACAACGCCCTCATGGCGTGGGCCGATGTGCAGCTCGCGATGCCCGTCATCCTGGTGCTCATCGCGATGTCGGCCGCGCTCGGGCCGAGCGTGTGGCTCATGGTCGTGACGCTGGCCGCGACCTTCTGGGTGGGCTACGCGCGTGTCGCCCGCAGCACCGCGATGTCGCTGCGGGAGCGGGACTTCGTCGTGGCTCCTCGCATCCAGGGCGCGACACCCGTCTGGACCGTCACCACCCACATCGCACCCCACGTCAGCGTGCAGATGCTGATCCTGGCCTCCGCAGACATCGGCGGGGTGCTGCTGCTCACATCCTCCTTCGACTATCTGGGCCTCGGCGTCCAGCCGCCCACCCCCTCGTGGGGTCTGCTCATCAGCGAGGGCCAGAAGTACGTGCGTGATGCGCCGTACCTCGCGATCATCCCGGGCATCGCGATCTTCCTCGTCGTGATCGGGACGAACCTCGTGAGCCAGCGCTTCACGGCCGAACGAGAATTGCACACCCTCCGCCGCCGCAAGAGAAAGGCCGCTCGATGACCACTCGAGAACTGCTGCGCGTCGACGATCTCGTCGTCGGGACCCGCGGCCGCGACGGCGAAGTCCGCATCGTCGACGGCGTGTCCTTCAGCGTCGGCGAGGGTGAGGTGCTGTGCCTGGTCGGAGAGTCCGGCTCGGGCAAGAGCCTGACCATGGCCGCCGTACTCGGCCTGCTGCCGGCTGGGGTGGAGGTGCTGGGAGGTTCGGTCTCGTACCGCGGCCGGGACCTGCTCGGAATGCCCGAGCGCGAACTGCGCGCGCTGCGGGGCGATGAGCTCGCGATGGTCTTCCAAGACCCGATGACCGCACTGAACCCGGTGAAGCGCGTCGGAGCGCAGATCGCACGCGCCGTGCGGCTGCACGGAGAGCGGCGGTCGGCGGACCAGCTCGACGAGCGCGTCGAGGAACTTCTGCGCTCGGTGGGCGTCTCCGATCCGGCCGAGCGTGCGCGGGCATACCCGCACCAGTGGTCCGGCGGGATGCGCCAGCGTGCGGTGATCGCCATGGCGATCGCCCATGATCCGCGGCTGCTGGTTGCCGATGAGCCGACGACCGCACTGGACGTCACGATCCAGGCGCAGATCATGGAGCTCCTCGCCGATGCACGTCGGCGCAGCGGCGCAGCGATGGTCCTCATCACGCACGACCTCGGTCTGGTCGCGCAGACCGCGGACGAGATCTGCATCATGTACTCCGGCCGGATCGTCGAACGCGGTTCCGTGTGGGACATCTTCGACAGGCCGCGGCATCCTTACACCGCAGGACTGCTCGCGAGCCTCCTCGCGGTGGATCGCCGATCGGGCCGGGCGTACGCGATCCCCGGCTCGCCCCCGGCACCCGCCGGTCGCCCGCAGGGCTGCGCGTTCGCACCGCGGTGCGAACTGGCGGCGAAGTCCGAGGAGTGCATCCGCACGCAGCCGGGTCTGGTCCCCCTCGCCGGTGGACACGCCGCCGCCTGTCACCACGTCGACAGCGTGGGCGAGTTCGCGCGGGCGGTCGCCTCGTGAACGTGCTGCGCTCGGTGGATGCCCCGGTCCTCGAGATCGACGACCTGCACGTGCATTTCACGCGCCGAACGGGCCTGTCCCGCCGGCACGTCGTGAAGGCGGTCGACGGAGTCTCGCTCACCCTCGCCCGTGGCGAGACTCTCGGGCTCGTCGGCGAGTCCGGCTGCGGCAAGTCCACCCTCGTGCGGACGGTCTTCGGCTTGAACACCCCGGTGTCGGGAACCATCCGCGTGCTGGGCGAGAAGCTCGACGAGCTGCCGCCGACGCGACGCCGCGCCGTGCAGAACCGTGTTCAGCTCGTCTTCCAGGACCCGTACTCGTCGCTCGACCCGCGTCTGAGCGTCCACGACATCGTGGCCGAGCCGCTGCAGATCGTCGGTGCCTACTCCAAGGACCGCGTCGTCGAGCTGCTGGCCGACGTCGGAATCGGGGCCGACACACTGCGGCGCACGCCGGCGCAGTTCTCGGGCGGCCAGCGTCAGCGCATCGGGATCGCCCGCGCGCTCGCACTGCGGCCCGAGGTCCTCGTGCTCGATGAGCCCGTGTCGGCGCTCGACGTCTCGGTGCAGGCGCAGGTGATCAACCTCTTGACCGATCTCCAGGAGAAGCACGGTCTGTCGTACCTGTTCATCGCCCACGATCTCTCCGTGGTCCGCTATCTGTCCGACCGCGTCGCCGTGATGCGCGAGGGACGGATCGTCGAGCAGGGCGACACCGACCGCGTCTTCGAGACGCCGCGGCACGAGTACACGCGGACGCTGCTGTCCGCCATCCCGATCCCCGACCCGCACCTCAGGTCGGACGCTCCACCCGCACCGCACCGCATCGCCGAGAACAGCTGAAAGAGGATCACATGTCACGCACACCTACGACCCGGCTGCACCGCGCAGCGCCAGGCGCCGCGATCGTCGTGGCCGGCGCCCTGGCCTTGGCGGGATGCGCCGCGACCGGGAGTACCGGCGCCGCACCGGGCAACGAACTCACGATCGGCGTCGTGACGGAGCCCGAGAATTCGCCCGACCCCATCGTGGACGGCTCCCTCGCGGGCTACAACATCTACTACAACCTGTTCGACCAGCTCACGAAGCTGGACGAGGACGGCGCCATCCAGCCCTCGCTCGCCACCGAGTGGTCGTCGAACGACGACTTCACACAGTGGTCCTTCACGATCCGCGACGACGTCGAGTTCCACGACGGCACGCCGCTGACCGCGGAGGACGTGGTCTTCACGTACGAGACGGTGCTCGCCACTCCCGACTCGGACAACCTCGGCTACATGGGGATGCTCGAGTCCGTCGCTGCGACGGATGCCACGACCGTCGTGTTCACGCTCAACTCGCCGTTCTCACCGTGGCCGTCGATCACGACGGCCCAGTCAATTGTGCCGCAGGAGGTGTACACGGAGCTGGGCTCTGAGGAGTTCGCCAAGGCACCCGTCGGAAGCGGTCCCTTCTCGTTCGTCAGCTGGACGCGGGGGGTCGACTACGTCCTCGAGGCGAACGAGGAGTACTGGGGCGGCGCGCCCGAGGTCGAGACGCTCACCTTCCAGACCGTCGCCGACGAGGAGGCCCGCCTCAACGGCGTCATCTCCGGCAGCCTCGACATCGCCCTCATCTCGCCCAACCAGGTGTCGGCGATCGAGGGCAGCGGCGTCGACGTCGCCTCCCGCCCGTCCAACGGCGCGACGTTCCTCGGCATCAACTCCACCACCGGGCCGCTCGCCGACGCCCGCATCCGGCAGGCCGTCTGGCACGCGATCGACGGCGAGGAACTCGTGAGCGCCGTGCTCGCCGACCGCGCGGTGGCGAACGACCAGATCGTGGCTCCCAACGTCACCGGCTACGTCGAAGACGCCGAGGGTCCCGCGTTCGATCCGCAGCTCGCCCAGTCGCTCCTCGCGGAGGCAGGGTACGACGGCACCCCCATCGCCCTGGAGTACGCGACGGACGGACGGATTCCGATGAGCGCCGAGATCGCCCAGGCGGTGGGCGGCTACCTCGAGGCGGTCGGCATCACCGTGGAGCTCGTCGGCATGGATCAGGCGAGCCTGTCCAACCGCATCTACGGCACCGTCGACATGGCGGGGCTCTACCTCAACACGTGGGCGCCTTCGACGATGGACGGCGACATGCCGATCACCAACATGTTCGCCGGCGGGCAGAACGACTATGCCAAGAGCCCCGAGACTGCGGCGCTGGTGGCGGAGCAGCGCACCGTCGCCGGTGCGGATCGGATCGCCGTGTTCGACCGCCTTGCGCAGGCGAACTTCGCGTCGGCCTATCTCATCCCGCTGTTCACCCCCGTCGCCGACTACGCGGTGGCCCCCGGCATCGACTGGACGCCGCGCGTGGACGGGGAGTACTCCCTCTCGGACGTGACCTTCGCCGACTGACCCGCCCGCAGAGCCGGCCGGCCGCACCCGGCCGGCCGGCTCTGCCGTACCACCACCCCGACCCCTGATCCGAGAGCGAGCACCCATGCCGATCACCGTCCTCCGCAATGTCCGGCCCTGGGGCGGCGTGCCTGCCGACGTCGTCCTCGACGACAGCGGGATCATCGACATCGCGCCGGTCTCGTCCGAGACCCCGCCGGAGTCCGTCGAGACCGTCGACGGCCGCGGCGGCATCCTGCTTCCGTCCTTCAGCGACGTGCACGTGCACTTGGACTCGACCCGGCTGGGACTGCCCTTCCGCCCGAACACCGCGGGCGAAACGCGCTGGTCCCACATCATGAACGACCGTGCGAACTGGCGCACCGCCGAACTGCCGGTCGCGGAGCGCGCCACGTACACGCTCGGGCGCATGGTCGCGCAGGGCGTCACCCGCGTCCGCAGCCACGCGCAGGTCGACGCCGACTCGGGGCTCGAGAAGTTCGAGGGTGTGCTGGCGGCGCGAGAGGCCCACCAGGACCGCGCGGACGTCGAGATCGTGGCGTTCCCCCAGGTCGGCATCCATCTCGAAGAAGGCGTGCCCGATCTCCTCGACGAGGCGCTCCGCAACGGCGCCGATCTGATCGGCGGCATCGACCCGTGCGAGATCGACCGCGACCCCGTTCGTCATCTCGACACCGTCTTCGACCTCGCGGAGCGGCACGGCGTCGGCATCGACATCCATCTGCATGAGGGCGGCTCGATGGGCCTGTTCTCGCTCGATCTCATCGTGGAGCGCACCCGCGCCCTCGACCTGCGCGGGCGCGTGACGGTCTCGCACGCCTTCTCGCTCGCCTCCGGCACGCCCGCAGTCTCTGCCGCGATCGACGCCCTCGCCGAGCTCGACATCGCGCTGACCACGATCGCACCGAAGGGCTCGCTGGCCGTGCCGCTGGACCTGCCGCTGCAGCAGCTCATCTCCGCGGACGTGCGCGTGGGCCTCGGCATGGACGGGCAGCGGGACTACTGGTCGCCCTGGGGCAACGGCGACATGCTCGAGCGCACGTGGCTGCTGGCGTACACGCAGGGGTACTCGCGCGACGACCTCATCGAGTCCGCGCTCGCGGTCGGCACGTGGGGCGGCGCCGGAGTGATCGACACCTCCCTGCGGCGCATCGGTGCCGACGCCCGGCCCGGAGTGGACATCGGCGACCCGGCCGAGCTGGTGGTGCTGCGCGGTGAGACACCCGCCGCCGCGGTGATGGACCGGTTCGCGGAGCGCACGGTGATCCACCGCGGGCGTGTGGTGGCAGCTGACGGCGAACTGCGATGAGCACAGCCGCCACCATCCTCGTGGTGAACTGCAACACCGACGAGGCGATGACCTCCGCGATCGCCGCGATCGCCCGCGATGCGGCCCGCGACGGCACCCGCATCGTCGGGATCGGGCCGTCCTGGGGCCCGCGGTCGGCCGAGGGATACCTCGAGAGCTTCGCCACGGCGGTGGCCACGATCGACGCGGTGCTGGCGTACGCGCACCCGTTCGATGCGGTGGTGATGGCCGGCTACGGAGAGCACGGGCGCGAGGGCATGCGCCAGGCGGTGCGCCAGCCCGTCGTGGACATCACCGAGGCCTCGGCGTATGTCGCGTGCCTCGTCGGACACAGGTTCGGGGTCGTCACGACGGTGTCGAGCGCCATCGCCGGCATCGAGGACAGTCTGAGGAATGCGGGCGTGCACGACCGATGCGCCGGGATCGTCGCCAGCGACGTCGCGGTCTCCCACATCACCGACGAGCCCGAGAGCACGAGGTCCGCGCTGCTGCAGGCCGCGCGCGCCGTCGTCGCGCGTGGCGCGGACGTGGTGGTGCTGGGCTGTGCGGGATTCGCCGGGCTCGACGACGAGCTCGAGAAGGCGCTGGGGCTCCCCGTCATCGATGGGGTGGCCAGCGCCGTCGCGCTGGCCGAGTCGCTCGTGGCGCTCGGAAAGCGCACGAGCAAGGCGGGGCCCTACGCGCCGTCCGACGGGACGAAGCCGTGGCTCGGTGCGCGCCCGGGCAGGTTGGGCGAGCTCCTCCCCCGCACGGCCCCGTGACCCGATCTTCGAACTGATTCTCCATAGCCCTTGACTTATATAAGTCATCGAGCAAGTATGGATGCCATGCACGCACTCGACATCCTCGGTGATCCGGTTCGCCGGCGCATCCTCGAACTCCTGGCGGAGGGCGAGCGCAGCGCGGGCGAGATCGGCGAGGACGTGCAGCGCGAGTTCGGCATCTCCCAGCCCGCCGTCTCGCAGCACCTGCGCGTGCTGCGGGAGTCGGGCTTCGCAACCGTGCGCCCCGAGGGCGTCAGGCGGCTCTACGCGATCGCGCCCGAACCTCTCGAGAACGCGGCGGCGTGGTTCGACCCGTTCCGACGCTTCTGGCAGCCCCACCTCGACGCGCTCGGCACCGAGCTCGCACGGGGACGCCGACAACGGCGGCTCGCGGCCGAAGAGGAGCAGCAGACGGATGCCGAGCCCGATGAATCCGACACGACCGACCCTCAGGAGGAATGACATGGTCGACGTACAGCACCAGCTCGACGCGGTGACCCGCGAGATCGCGAGCGAAGAGATCGACGGCTACCCGGCGCGCGTGCAGACGCTCGCACAGACGTATCCGTCCCCCATCGACGACGTGTGGGACGCCGTCACCACCACGGAGCGCATCGCGCGCTGGTTCCAGCCGATCACGGGCGATCTCGTCCTCGGCGGCCGGTACCAGATCGAGGGCAACGCGGGCGGGGAGATCCAGGAATGCGCACCCCCGGCGAACGGCTCGGCGCACTTCAAGGCCACCTGGGAGTACGGCGGCGGCGTGACCTGGCTCACGGTGCGGCTGACGGCCGAGGGCGAGGACGCGACACGGTTCGAACTCGAGCACATCGCGCGCACCGACGACGTCCCCGCCGAGTTCTGGGACCTGTACGGCCCCGGGGCCACCGGTGTCGGGTGGGACGGCGGCCTCCTGGGCCTCGCCCTCCACCTCACCGGCGGCGACGGCCCGTCTCCGAAAGAGGCTGAGGCGTGGGCGTTCACCGACGAGGGCAGGTCCTTCTACCGGGGTGCCGCCGACGCCTGGGGCACCGCCCACGCCGCGGACGGCACCGACCGCGCGGCAGCTGCCCGCGCGGCCGACAACACCTACGCGTTCTACACCGGAGAGCCCGCGCCCGCCACAGCCGAGGAGTGAGGCGAGCGTAGGCCCAGACGGGTCGGGCGGCGCCTCCGGCCGCGTGGGCCCAGCCGCGGCCCGCGGCATCCGTCATCGATCAGCCCGTTCGCCACGACGGCGACCGGTCTATCCTCGGAGTGCGGGGACGCAGGTGCTCCCGCAGGACGTGGGAGGCTTCCGACATGACCCTCTTCGACGGCATCGAGGCGCGCAGCGTGGAGACGCCGGGACTGGCCGTCAATGTGCTCGAGCGCGCGGGCGACGACCCCGCGACCCCGCCGGAGCGGACCGTGGTGCTGATCCACGGCAACCTGTCGTCGGCGCTCTTCTGGCAGGAGCTGATGCTCGATCTGCCCACCGACCTGCGGGTCATCGCAATCGACCTGCGCGGGTACGGCGGCACCGAGCACGCACCCATCGACGCCACGCGCGGCGTGCGCGACTTCAGCGACGACGTCGCCGCCACGCTGCAGGCGCTCGACATCCCGACCGCGCATCTCGTCGGCTGGTCGATGGGCGCGGGCGTCGCGATGCAGTATGCGCTCGAGCAACCCGTGCTGAGCCTCACCCTCGAATCCCCTGTCTCGCCGTACGGCCTCGGCGGAACCCGTCGCGATGGGACGCGCCTCACCGACGACGACGCGGGCTGCGGCGGCGGGACGGTGAACCCCGATTTCGTGCAGCGCCTGATCGACCACGACACGACGGCCGACGCGCCGACCTCGCCGCGGAGCGTCTTCCGGTCGGGGTATGTGGCTCAGGGGTACCAGAGCGAGCATGAGGACGTGTGGGTCGAGTCGATGCTGACGACGTCGACCGCCACCGGCAACTATCCGGGCGATGCGGTGGCCAGCGAGAACTGGCCCGGCTTCGCCGCGGGGCGCATCGGCGTGGTGAACACCATGACCCCGGGGCATTTCGATGTGTCGGCGATCGTCGACCTCCGGGAGAAGCCGCCGATCCTCTGGATGCACGGCACCCTCGACCCGATCATCTCGGACGCGTCGCTCTCCGACTACAACAACCTCGGCAAGCTCGGCATCGTGCCGGACTGGCCCGGTGACGAGGTGGCTCCACCGCAGCCGATGGTGTCGCAGACGCGGGACGTGCTCGCACGCTATGCGGATGCCGGCGGCGAGGTGACCGAGCGGAGCCTCGAGGGCGTCGGCCATACCCCGCACCTCGAGCGGCCCGCCGAGTTCCGCCACGCGCTGCTGGAGGTCATCGGCTACGTGGGTCGCCGCCACGACCCCGCGCCCCCGACCGAGGCGATCATCCTCCGCTCGTCCGACTGATACGCGCGGGGGTGAGACGCGGGGTCAGCGGACGCGGCGCACGAGCGAAGCCCCGGCATCCGTAGACTCGTCGGCATGAGTGCTTCCGGTGGCAGCAAGGCGATCCTTGCGGCGTTTCTGGCGAACATGGGCATCGCCGTGGCGAAGTTCATCGCCTGGTTCCTCTCGGGCTCGGCCTCGATGCTCGCGGAGGCAATCCACTCGGTCGCCGACTCGGGCAACCAGCTGCTCCTGATGCTCGGAGGCCGCAAGGCCAAGAAGATGGCCGACAGCGAGCACCCCTTCGGCTACGGCCGCGAGCGATACGTCTACGCGTTCGTCGTCTCGATCATCCTGTTCTCCGTCGGCGGCCTGTTCGCCATCTACGAGGGCGTCGAGAAGCTCACCCACCCGCACGCGCTCGATGAGAGATGGTGGTGGCTGCCGATCGTCGTGCTCGTCGTCGCCATCGGCCTCGAGTCGTTCTCGCTGCGCACCGCCGTGCGCGAGAGCAATCATGTGCGCGCCCGCGGCCAGTCGTGGGTGTCGTTCGTCCGTCACGCTAAGGCGCCCGAGCTTCCCGTCGTCCTTCTGGAGGACATCGGCGCGCTCATCGGCTTGGTGTTCGCGCTCTTCGGCGTCGGCCTCACCGTGATCACCGGCAACCCGCTCTTCGACGCGCTCGGCACGCTGATGATCGGCACGCTGCTGATCCTCATCGCCATCGTCCTCGGCATCGAGACGAAGAGCCTCCTCGTGGGCGAGGGCGCGACGGATGCCGATCACCAGCGCATCGTGGCCGCCATCACCAGCGGGCCTGAGGTCCAGAACCTCATCCACATCAAGACGCTCTACCTCGGCCCGGACGAGCTCCTCGTCGCGGCGAAGCTCGGCTTCGCCGCCGACGCCACCCTCGAGCGCATCGCCGCCGACATCAACAAGGTCGAGGCGCGGGTGCGAGAGGCGGTGCCCGCGGCCCGGGTGATCTACCTCGAGCCCGACATCTACCGGCCGGGCTCCGACCCCGAGCCGCCGACGTCGCAGTTCGTCATCAGTTCGGCCGACTGACCCTTCCGCCCCTCGAGGGGTTCCGCCGCCGCGAGGATCGCGAACCGACCTGGCGACCGCGACCCTTCGCACCGCCCGCGAGACAGCACAGGGATCGATCATCGAGTACTGCATCTTCACCGAGCCTCAGCTGGGGTCCACCTACGCCGACGAACTCGCCTACGCCCAGACCGCGGAGCGGCTCGGCTTCACCGGGTACTTCCGCTCGGACCACTACCTGAGCGGGATGGGCGACGGCCTACCCGGACCGACGGACGCCTGGACGACGCTTGCGGGCCTCGCCCGCGAGACCTCGCGGATCCGGATCGGCACGCTCGTCTCGCCCGTCACCTTCCGGCACCCCGGCTCGCTCGCGATCCAGGTCGCCCAGGTCGACGCGATGTCGGGCGGACGCGTCGAGCTCGGGCTCGGAGCCGGCTGGTTCGAGCGCGAGCACCAGGCCTACGGCATCCCGTTCCCCGCCAAGAGATTCGACCTGCTAGAGGAGCAGCTCGAGATCGTGACCGGCCTCTGGGCGACGCCCGTCGGCGGTGCGTACAGCTTCAGCGGCGCGAATTACCGCTTGACCGAGGCACCGGCCCTGCCGAAGCCGGTGCAGCAGCCGGTGCCCGTGATCATCGGCGGCGGCGGCCCCCGGCGCACCCCCGACCTCGTCGCACGCTTCGCCCGCGAGTACAACATCGGCTTCCCCGAAGACCACCAGATCGCCGAGCGCATCGACAATCTGCGCGCCGCCTGCGAGCGCATCGGCCGCGACCCGGCCACGGTGCGGCTGTCGGTCGCGATGTCGACCTTCGCCGGGCGCGACGACGCCGAGATCACCGGGCGCGCCGGAAGGATCGGCAAGACGATCGCCGACGTACGGGACGGCACGAACATCGTGGGCGACGCCGCGGAGATCGGCGAGCGCATCGCGCTCTACCGGTCGTTCGGCATCGAGCGGGTCTACTTCCAGCTGCTCGACCTGCAGGACGTCGCGCACGTCGAGTACCTCGGCACCGAGGTGCTCCCGCACCTCCCCCGCTGATCCGTCCTGCGGGGTTCGGAATCGCGAAAGGGTATGTTTCCGCAGGGTCGCGCGTGCGGAAACATACCCTTTCGCGAGTCCAGATCGGTGAACGTCGCCGCGCCGCGCGGCCTCAGACGGGCAGGCGGTACGACGGCAGCCCGCGGCGGCGGATGAGCCACTCCGCGAACACCAGGTTCGGCAGCCAGCACAGGAACGGCACCGCGGCGTAGGCGTTCGCGAAGGAGCCGTCGTGCAGCGGCTGCCCCAGAGCCACCGGAGCGAAGAGCAGGAACGGCAGCCAGATGCGCAGCATCACGCCGGAGTAGGTCAGTGCGTAGTTACGGATCATCCACGCCCGGTGACTCGGTACGTCGCCCCGGCGGATCGCGCGATACGCCCGCCAGCCGGTGACGAGCCACAGCACTGCGAGCGTCCCGAACCCGAAGAACCCGACGTAGCCCGCCGGGCTCGAGGGAGCGATGACGAGGCCGCCGGCCGCGCCGATCGCGACTGCCACGAGGTAGACGCGCCCGGTCCAGCGGTGAACACGCGGGGCTCGCGTGCGCAGGCCACGCCAGAACTGCAGCGGTCCGGTCACGAGCGCGACCGCCCCGCCCACGATGTGGACGTACAGGGCGCCCTGCACGAACGGGTGCACCGTCGCGTACGTCGGCGCGAGCCCGACCTCCTGCCCGGCGAGGTCGGCCAGCGAGGCGGTGAAGTACGGCAGGGCGGAGTACGCGACGATCGCGAGCGCCGTCAGCAGGACGAACGTCCAGCCGATGCGGGAGCGGATGCCGCCGGGCCGCGCGACGGCGGGGGCGGTGCGGACGGGTTCGATGAGGCGGGTCACGTGCGTCACGCTAGGCCCGCGCGGCACAGCCGCAGCAGGGTGCAGGCCCCCTGATCACCCCGGCGGTTCGCCCCCGCCCCGCGTCCCCGCGTCCCCGCGTTGACTTGGCGTATATGTACGCGACACGCCGGCGTGTCGCGTACATGTACGCCAAGTCAAGGGAGACGGGGGGCGGGTCAGCGGCGGGCGTCGAAGAACGCGCGCAGGAGAGCGGATGCCTCGGCCTCGCGCACGCCCGCGACGACCTCGGCGCGATAGGGCAGGCGCCGGTCGCGCACGACGTCGTACACCGACCCCGCCGCGCCCGCCTTCTCGTCCCAGGCGCCGAAGACGAGCCGCGAGACGCGCGACTGCAGCACGGCGCCCGCGCACATGACGCACGGCTCCAGCGTGACCACGAGCGTGCACCCCTCGAGGTTCCAGGCACCGCGCGCCGCGGCCGCGGCCCGCAGCGCCACCACCTCGGCGTGCGCCGTCGGGTCGTGCTCGAGCTCGCGGAGGTTGCGCCCCTCGGCGATCACCGCTCCCGCGGCATCCGTCACCACCGCACCGACCGGTACATCCCCTGTCTCGCCCGCCGCTGCGGCGAGCGCCAGCGCGCGGTCCATGGCGGCGAGGTCGGCGGGATCCAGGTTCACAGCACGAGGCTATCCCGACCGATCCCCGCCCAGGTTTCCGTGCGAAAACACGGGCCGGTGACGTGATGCGCCGGGCTGCCGGCATCCATCACCCGCGTGTCGCCGTGACCCGCCAGTCCTTTCGCGCGGGCGGGAGTACGAGGCGGCACTACCCTGTCTCTATGCGCCTGCACGTCGCGGACCACCCGCTCATCACCCACAAGCTCACGGTGCTGCGCGACCAGCGCACGTCATCACCCGTGTTCCGTCAGCTCACCGAGGAGCTCGTCACGCTCCTCGCGTACGAGGCGACACGCAATGTCCGCGTGGCGCCGATCGAGATCCAGACGCCGGTCACCACCACGACCGGCGTGAAGATCAGCGAGCCCCGCCCGCTCGTCGTGCCCATCCTGCGCGCCGGCCTCGGCATGCTCGAAGGCATGGTCAAGCTCATCCCTACCGCCGAGGTGGGCTTTCTCGGCATGGTCCGCGATCACGAGACGCTCGAGCCGTCGACCTACGCCGAGCGCCTGCCCGACGACCTGAGCGACCGCCAGTGCTTCGTGCTCGATCCCATGCTCGCGACCGGCGGCTCGCTCGGCGCCGCGATCGAGTTCCTGTTCCAGCGCGGCGCCCAGGACGTGACGGCGATCTGCATCCTCGGTGCGCCCGAGGGCGTCGCCGCGATCGAGAAGCAGGTCGCGGGCCGCGACGTCACCCTCGTGCTCGGCGCGATGGACGAGCGACTCAACGAGCACGGCTACATCGTGCCCGGCCTCGGCGACGCCGGCGACCGGCTGTACGGGACAGTCTGAGCCGAGGCTCGGCCCGCGTGCGTGGGTCCTGCGCCCGCGCCTTCGTCCACCGGGTCAGACGATCGGCACGCGGCGGACGTCCGAACCCGCGACGGCGTCAACGGTCGTCCGAGCGGCAGCCGCACCCCGCCCGACCACGGCCACCGGAGTGAAGGGGCGACCGTTGAACCGTGTCGCCGTGACCGTGGTGTAGGCGCCCATCGTGGGGCTCACGAGCAGGTCGCCGACGTGCAGCTCGGGCAGCAGGACCTCCCGCGCGATCACGTCCGACGAGTCGCAGGTCGGTCCGGCGAGCGTCGCCCAGCGGTGGTCGCCGGCGTGTGCGCCGGCGGAGAGCCGGCCCGTCCAGGGATCGGTGCTGGTCAGGTCGCGCGCCGCGAACACCAGCGGATGCACGTCTTCGGTGAGCACGTTCGAGTACGAGCCGTAGAGGCCGTCATCCAGGTAGTACCACCGTCCGTCGCCCCGCTCGGCGATGCCCACCACGCTCGTCACGAGCGTCATCGCGTCGGCCACCATCACCCGGCCGGGCTCGGCGATGATGTCGAGCCGGCGCGCGTGCGGGGCGAGCACCGGCCGCAGCACCGCGGCGATGTCGTCGACGGCGGCTGACTCTGCGTCGTACGAAGCGGGGAATCCTCCGCCGATGTCGAGCGTGTCGAACTGCACGTTGCAGCGCCGCTCCAGGATTCCCATGAGCTCCAGCGTGTCGGCAGCAGCGGATGCGAACCGGCCCGGATCGTCGAGCTGGCTGCCGACGTGATAGCTGAATCCGGCCACGGCCACGCCGGCGGCGAGCGCGTTCTCGACCAGGCGGGCGGCCTCGAAGGGTCCGACGCCGAACTTCGTCGAGAGGTCGCTCTTCGCGTGCGGACTGCGGTACGCCAGCCGCACCAGCAGCCGCGTGTCAGCCGGCGCGCCACGGAACTTGTCGATCTCGACGGCGTTGTCGACCACGAACGTGCGCACTCCGGCGGCGAGCGCCTCAGCGATCTCAGCGGGCTTCTTGATCGGATGCGTGTGGATGATCCGCGACGTGTCGACGCCGCGGCGGGTCAGCATCGCGAGCTCCTCGCCGGTGGCGACGTCGAACCCGCATCCGGCGTCGTCGAGCACGTCGAGCACGGCGTCGTGCGCGAGCGCCTTCACCGCGTAGTGGAACCCGACGAACGGAAGAGCCTCGCGCAGCCGCCGATACTGGCGGCGGACCCGATCCGGCTCGAGCAGCAGAAGAGGCGTGCCGTGCCGGGCGACCGCGGCGCGGGCGGCCACCGACGACAGGAGAGCGGATGCCTCGGCCCGCCGTCGATCGCCGAAGGCGGGCGTCGTACGCGGCTCACGCCGCACCGCGGAAAGGTTCATGTCAGCACCCCTGCGGCCCGGCCAGTGCGACGTCCGTCGCGCAGCCCGGTGCGTGCGGTGACCGTGAACGCCCCGGCCGCCACGGCATAGAACACGATGTCGGCGGCGACCTTGCCGAGCAGCATCCCCCAGACCGGATCGGGAACGAGCCAGATGCCGAGCATGAGCGCCGCCGGTCGAACCAGGACCGTGTCCAGGAGCTCGGCTGCGCCGAACTCGGCGACCAGCAGCACGCCGGTTCGCCCGAGAGCGCGGCGACGGGTGGCGGTGACCGGCACCTGCTCGAGGTAGATGGTGACGGCCAGGACGGCGTAGAAGCCGACGATCTCGCCGACGAGCGCCGCGAGGGCGATGAGCGGGGTCGCGGTGGTCCACACCGACGCGAGCAGGCCGCCGAACACCATCGCAGCGGTGCCCGCCACCTCGGCCGGAAGGTACCGGGCGATCCAGAACACCAGCGTCCGGCGCCGCGGCCGGCCGTCCGCTTCCGGAGGCGTCGCGGTGCGTTCGGAGTCGGTCGCAGTCGTCGTGTGCGACTGATCGATCGTTGCCATGGCTTCCCCCTCCGTCTGACAGAGGAGGAAGGGTCTGCGATGATACGGCGCGCGGTGCACCGCCGGCGCGCAATACGGCGCGACATCCGCCCCTCGCCGAACGGATGCCGCGCCTCTGCGCCCTCTGGCGCGTGGCAAGGTTACGTGGGCCGGATCCGCACCCCAAAGGGGTTGACATGCCGGGGGCAGCGGACTACCCCGCGAGGGATCGAAGCTGCGGAGGGCTCAGTCGCCCAGCGGCGGCTCCTGCGGATTGCGGCGGCCCGTCTCGCGTTCCCAGAACTCGAGCTGCTGGGTGAGCGCCTTGGCGAGCTCGAATACCTGGTCGGGCGGGATCCGGATGCGGCTGACCACACGGGCCGGCACCACGGTGTGACGCTGGCCGGTCTCGGCGTCGACCTGCTCCCGCGGCGGCTGCGCGAGGGTCAGGAAGTCCATCACGAACACCGTCGGCGTGTGCCAGACGTTCGCGAAGTCGGCATAGGCGCCGCCGATGAGCTCGGGCGGGAGGTCGATCTCGAACTGCTGCGCTGAGTCGTCGGCCATGCGGGCTCCTGTTCGGGCGGCGTCTCTCGCGGTGGCCCGCGGGAGAGGCTCGGGCTGTCGTGTGCGACGTGTGCGCGAGTCTACGCGGCGCTCAGCCGCGACCGACGAGCCGCGCGAACCCGCTGAGCCGGGCCACCCCCTCCGGGGTGTACGGCAGGTCGTCGAGGAGCCCCGGCGAGTAGACCAGGAACGCGGTGTGCATGGCGCGCGAGATCGCGACGTTCAGGCGGTTGCGCAGCAGCAGGAACTCGAGCCCCCGCGGTGCGTCGCGGCCGCTCGATGCTGCCAGCGACACGATCGCGACAGCCGCCTCCTTGCCCTGGAACTTGTCGACGGTGCCGACGGGGACGTCGGGGAACCCTGCGGCGGCGAGAGCCGCCTCGACCGCCACCTGCTGGGCGTTGTAGGGAGTGACGACGATGAGGTCGCACTGCTCCAGCGGCCGCGGCGGCAGCGCGACGGAGGCGCCGTCGCTGTCGTTCGTTGCGGCATCCGTCCATTCGCGGCCGATCAGATCGGTCACCAGCCGCGCGACCTCGGCCGCTTCTTCGAGCGACTGGGTCGCGTTGCCGTGATGGCGCAGCGCGATCGGGACGAGCCCGGGACGGATGCCGTCGAGCCGGCGCAGCGCCGTCGACGGGTGTGCGGCGAGCTCGCCGCGGTACGAGAGCGTCGACACCGGCGCGGCGACCTCGGGTCGCATCCGCCGGGTCTCTGCGAGGAAGTATCCGTACTCGGGCGGGATGACGTCGGCGCCGTCCATGACCCAGCCGAGCGCCGAGGTGTCGACGGGGGCGGGGTGGGTGCCCTGGCTCACCTGCGGCAGCTGCTGGGGGTCGCCGAGCAGCAGCAGACGCGGTGCGGCGAGCGACACGGCGATGGTCGAGGCGAGCGAGAACTGCCCGGCCTCGTCGACGACGAGCAGGTCGAGGCTGCCACGCGGGACGCGGCCCTCATGGCTGAAGTCCCAGGCGGTGCCGCCGATGACGAATCCGGATGCCTCGTGCTCGGCCGTGAACGCCGCGACGCCGTTCTTGGGCAGCACCGTGAACGCGTGGGCGGCCGACGGGTCCTTCGGGGCCTTGCCCACCTGCGACGCGGGAACCCCCGCGGCGATCACGCGCTCGAGGAGGTGCTCGATCGTCGCGTGGCCCTGCGCGACGACGCCGACCTTGTAACCGTGATCCCGCACGAGCCGGGCGATCACGTGGGAGCCGACATAGGTCTTGCCCGTGCCCGGAGGGCCCTGCACGGCCAGGTAGCTGCGGTCGAGCGCCCGCACCGCGCGGGCGATGGCCTCGACGGCGTCGTCCCCGGCCACGGGCAGCGTGCTGCCCGCCGATCCCGCTGCTCCCGCCGCCGGAAGGGCGGGATGGAGCAGGCGGGGAGGGCGGCGGCACAGGATGTCGGTGGCCGGGTCGGCCGGAAGCTCCGGCGCCGCGTCGATGACGGCATCCGCCCACGCGTCGATGGCCGCCTGCTGGTTGCCCGCCGCGGGCGGCGCCTGCGGCGTGAGCGCCAGAGGCAGCCGCTCCCAGGTTTCACCGTTGACCGCTGTCTCTTCGATCACGGCGCCGTCGTCGAGCACCTCGAGCACGGTGACCGAACGGTAGGAGTGAATCCATCGGGGCGACGCATCGAATTCGTAGGGCGCCGGCAGCTCGTACAGCGCGAACGGGTTCGTCCCTTCGCTGATGCGGGTGCCGGGTGCGAGGTCACCGCGCAGTCCGACGACGCGGCGCTCACCGCCTCTGCCGCTCTCGAGGAAGTGCCAGTCCTCGCGGACGCGGGTGCGCGCCGGATCGATCGTCACCACGTCGCGTGTCTCGTCCCAGAGCGAGACCGGCTCGCGCAGACGCAGGAAGTGGGTCGCCCAGAACGACTTCGCCTCTCGCGGGTAGTAGTCGATCGCGGCCGCACCCAGCCGCAGCGTTCGCGCGGGCACCGAGTCTTCCGGGTGCTGCAGTGCCAGCGCGTCGAGGACGGTCGCGCGGGCCGACGGTTCGTAGGCGCGCTCGTCGGGCTCGGGGTTCGGCGAGGGCACGAGGGCGGCTTCGCGGGCACGGTCGACGAGCCAGTCGCGCAGGCGCCGCGTCGACACGCAGTCATAGCGGTTGTAGTCGGCGAGGTCGTCGAGCACGAGCGCCGCCTCGGCCGTGGCACCGTCGGCCTCGAGCGCCCGGGCCTCGACGTAGCGCACGATCGAGTCGTCGCCCTTCTGCACGTCGCTCGTGCGCACCTCGTCGCCCATGTAGAGCGGCTCGAGCTTCTTGATCGAGTACGAGCGCGATCCGACGCGCAGCGCGCGGCGCACGATCGGGTACAGGTCGACGAACACGCCGTCGCGCAGCAGCCGGTCGACGTCGGCCTCGCGCACCCCGTGCCGTGCCGCCATCGCGAGCAGATGCGAGGGCTCGTATGGCGCGTAGTGGTAGATGTGCATCCCCGGAAACTGCTGCCGTCGCAGGTTCACGATGTCCAGGAACGTCTCGAGCGCGCGCTTCTCGTCGCCGAAGGAGTGCGCCCACAGCGCCGTGTACTGCTCGCGCGTGTCGACCCAGCCGAAGAGGTAGTCGATGCCCCACTGCGTCGGCTCGCCCGGCACCGGCGGCTCGGTGTGCAGCGGGTCGCCCTCGAAGTCGAAGAACATATCGCCGTGATCGGGTCGGGGCAGTGCACCCAGCGCCTGCGGCGCCACGACCTCGAACACGGGAATCGGCGGCGCCTCGATCGGCGGCGACGCCTCGGCGAGGAGCACCGCGAGACTGCCGTCGGCGACGGCAGTGTGCGCACCGACGCCCTCGACCACCGCGGTGCCGTCGGGCGCGATCGCCGCGTCGACGGTCACCGCGTGCCGGGCGGCGGGGGGCTTCGGGGCCACGAGCGGCGGTGTGCCCGCCGGGCTCCCGAGCTGCAGGCGGGCCTGCGTGCGCAGCGAGGTGAAGACATCGGGGTTCATCCCCACGGGTCCCGCAGGCGCCTGTGCGAGCTGCTCGATCGTGTCGATGCCGGCGGCTCGCAGCCGCTCGCGCTGCACCGGTCGCATGCCGGCCACGAGGAGCAGATCACGGGATGCCACGACCTCCGCATCGCACGTCGCACAGCGCCCGCACGCGACGACGCCGAGCTCGCCGCGCGGGTCGCCCCATGCGATCGGCTCGCCCGCGGCGCCCGACTCGAGGCGCCGGTCGGCGATCAGCGCGGCCAGCCGCTCGCGCCGCAGCCGGAAGACCGGAAGAAGATCGTCGACCTCGTGCTCGCTGACGCTGCCGTCACCGAGGAGCAGCTGCACACGGTGAGAGCGGGGCACACCCAGCCGGTCGAGTTGGTCGACGTAGGCCGCGAGCTGCATGAGTGCGGTGACGCGGGCGTGGCGTGCGAGCTTCGTGTCCTGCACGATCCACGGTCTGCCGGCATCCGCGGACCCCGGCGCTGCGGTCCCTGAGCCTGTCGAAGGGTCGCGGACGAGGAAGTCCGCGAAGCCCACGAACGAGTCGGTCGAGAACGCCGCCTGGTAGACGACCTCTGCGGCCGAGGCGAGTGCCGCGTTCGTTCGCGCGACCGCATCGGCGAGGGCGGCGGCATCCGACGATCTCACCTCGGGGATCTGTGCCACCCGGTCGCCGTACCGCGCGACGTAGTCGGCGAGCACGTTGCGCTCATGCACGGTGCCGAGGCGCCCCGCGCGCTCGAGGGTGAGGTCTTCGGGCTCTTCGACCGCCGCGACGCGCCCCAGCCGCGCGTCGATCGCACGCAGCCAGGCGAATTCGCATTCTGCGGCCGCCTTGAGATCGCTGGCGCTCCAGACGATCCGGCCTTCGTCCTCGATGTATCGCATGCACTCCCCTTCCTTGACGACCCTAGCCGCGGCATCCGACAGCCCTCGAACCGGTGTGGAATCGGTCACCCCGCGGGGATTCACGGCCCGGAGCAGCACAGTGCGAGAGGCGGAACCCCGGCGGTCTCAGCGCGCCACCTGCCAGACTGGAGCGCATGAGCCTGCCCTTCGAGAGCGCATATCGGCACGGGTTCGCCCGCGTCGCGGCCTGCACGATCCCGGTCTCGATCGCCGACCCCGCGGCCAACGCCGAGGCGGTGCTCGCCGCGGCGCGGGAGTGCGATGCGGATGCCGTGGCCGTGGCGGTCTTCCCGGAGCTGTGCCTCACCGGCTACGCCATCGACGACCTGGTGATGCAGGACCCCGTGCTCGACGCGGTGGTCTCCGCGGTCGAGCGGCTGGTCGAGGCATCCGCGGATCTTCTGCCGGTGCTCGTCGTCGGCGCGCCGCTGCGCCACCGCAACCGCCTCTACAACTGCGCGCTCGTGATCCACCGCGGCGAGCTGCTGGGCGTCGCGCCGAAGTCGTACCTGCCCACGTACCGCGAGTTCTATGAGCGGCGCTGGTACGCGGCGGGCGACGACCAGGGCGACCAGGACATCCGCGTCGGCGCTCTGGAGGCTCCCTTCGGCCCCGACCTGCTGTTCGAGGCGCTCGACATCCCCGGCCTCGTCGTGCACGCGGAGGTGTGCGAAGACGTCTGGGTGCCCATCCCGCCGTCGTCGAGCGCCGCCCTGGCCGGGGCGACCGTGCTGCTCAACCTCAGCGGCAGCCCGATCACGATCGCCCGCGCCGAGGACCGCAAAGACCTGTGCAAGTCGCAGTCTCTGCGGTGCCTCGCCGCGTACGCCTACGCGGCCGCGGGCGGCGGGGAGTCCACGAACGACGTCTCGTGGGACGGCCAGACCATGATCTACGAGGGCGGCAACCTGCTCGTCGAGACCGAGCGCTTCCCCGATGGGCCGCGCCGCTCGGTCGCCGACGTCGACCTCGACCGCCTGCGCCAGGACCGCCTGCGCCAGGGCACGTTCGACGACAACCGACGGACGACGAACGCGGATGCCGCCTTCCGCACCGTGCACTTCCGCCTCGACCCGCCGGCGACCGACGTGGGCCTCCGCCGCAGCCTCGACCGCTTCCCGTTCGTGCCCGACGACCCCGAGCGCCTGGCGCTGGACTGCTACGAGGCGTTCAACATCCAGGTGTCGGGTCTCGTGCAGCGCATGCGCGCCATCGGCGGTCCGAAGCCGGTGATCGGCGTGAGCGGCGGGCTCGACTCGACCCATGCGCTGCTCGTGGTGGCACGCGCCATGGACCTCATGGGTCGCCCGCGCAGCGACATCCTCGCCTACACGATGCCCGGGTTCGCGACGAGCGAGCACACCAAATCCAATGCCATCGCCCTCGCCGAGGCGGTCGGGGCGTCGATCGAGACGATCGACATCCGCCCGCTCGCCATCGAGATGCTCGAGCGCCTCGACCACCCGTTCGCCGACGGCGAGCCGGTGCACGACATCACCTTCGAGAACGTGCAGGCGGGCCTGCGCACCGACTACCTCTTCCGCCTCGCGAACCACCACGGCGGCATGGTGATCGGCACCTCGGACCTCTCGGAGCTGGCGCTCGGCTGGGCCACCTACGGCGTCGGCGATCACATGAGCCACTACGCCGTCAACACCGGCGTACCCAAGACGCTGATCCAGCACGTCATCCGCTGGGTGATCTCGCACCGTGCGGACGAGGGCGGTTCCACCGAACTCAGCGACCGCGCCCGCGAGGTCCTGCAGTCCGTGCTCGACACCGAGATCTCGCCCGAGCTCGTTCCCGCCGGCCAGGACGGCAAGATCCAGTCGACCGAGGACCGCATCGGCCCCTACGCCCTGCACGACTTCACGCTGTACCACGTGCTGCGGTTCGGGTTCCGCCCGTCGAAGATCGCGTACCTCGCCGCGCACGCCTGGGGCGATGCCGAGGTCGGCGCGTGGCCCCCCGGGTTCCCCGACGAGGACCGGTACGCCTACGACCTGCCCACGGTCGCCAAGTGGCTGCAGGTGTTCCTCCAGCGCTACTTCGCGTTCGCGCAGTTCAAGCGCTCGGCGATCCCGAACGGCCCGAAGGTGTCGCCGGCGGGCTCGCTGTCGCCACGGGGCGACTGGCGTGCGCCGTCCGACGGGAACGCCCGCGTGTGGCTCGCCGAGCTCGAGGGCGCCCTCCCCGAGCTCGTCGAGGGCTGACCGCGAGAGCGGCGTCGCCCTTGCCGAGATCAGGTGATCTGGCGCAGACAGGAGAATCCAGCCGGAATCGTCCTGCGTACGCCAGATCACCTGTTCTGGGCACGACGCACGAGCCCCACGAACCTCGGGAACGACAGCAGGCCGAGGGTCAGGCGGGCGCGTGGGTGTACGCGAGCGTGATCACCCAGCTGTCGCGCGAGAGATCGGCCAGCTGGTAGAACACCTTCCGGTCGGGGATCCAGCCCTTGGTGAGCGGGGTGTCGAGCCGCACATGGTCGGCGGCGACCCGCGCTCCGCGACCGTCGGCGTCGCGCACCGCCTGCACCCGCGTCCAGTGGGCGATGAGCTTGCCGAGGTCGCTCTCGTCGAACAGGTGCGAGTGGCGCTTCATCAGGTGCAGCTCGGCGTCGTCGGGATGCACGTCGCGCAGGTCGAGCCCGAGCATCACGTCGGGGTCGGTGACGGCGACGACGGTGGCGGCGCGGAAGTTGACGTTGCGGATCTTCAGCGGCAGCTCGGTGCCGCCCACCTCGGCGATGAGCTGGGTGTGGAAGCCGAACGTCCGGGGCGCCTCGCGCTCGACGCGGACGGCCTTCGGTTCGATCCCCAGCTTCGCGGAGACGATCTCCTTGGCGAGGAGGCGCTTTCGGTCGTGGTCCGGGAGCTTCGGGTCCCAGCCCAGCCGCGCCGTGATCCCCGCCGGAGTGTCGAGAAGCACCGATTGCATGATCCACCTCATTCTCCGCGGCCCGTCCGCAGCTCCATCCTGTCGCGCAGCCGCTCGGGCAGGAAGATCGCCACGCACGTGAGGCCGACCCTCGCCTACGAAAAGCCTGCTCCGTCACGGCAACACGCCCTGAACGGATGCCGTCGCCCGGAGTGTTCCGTCACCGACCCTGCTTTTCGCTCTCGATTCGGGCACGGGCGACCGCACGCGAAGGCCGCAGGTGCGGCCTTCGGGGATGGCGCTCGGGGCCGGCGGCGGCCGGTCAAGCCCCTGTCGGACGTCCGCGGGCGGT
This sequence comes from Microbacterium sp. B35-04, assembly GCF_010634885.1. NCBI lineage: Bacteria > Bacillati > Actinomycetota > Actinomycetes > Micrococcales > Microbacteriaceae > Microbacterium > Microbacterium sp. B35-04. Next base: position 29,541 of record NZ_MWLP01000068.1, read on the forward strand.
GGGAAGGATGGGACCGTGAACGGTTTCGCCGCCGTCGATTTCGAGTTCGCGCGCCAGGTGCTCCAGCGGGGCATCGCGGCCCTCTTCGTCGTCGCGTTCATCTCGACGCTGAACCAGTTCCGGCCCCTCCTCGGCGAGCACGGGCTGCTTCCCGCGACCGAGCTGCTCGCCTGGGCGCACTCCTCGAAACGCGGGCGGCGGCTGCTTCATCCCACGCTGTTCCGTCACGTGCGGTACACCGACCGGCGGCTCGTCGCGCTGTGCGCGGCCGGCATCGTGGTCGCGACGGCGCTGGTGATCGGCATCCCTCAGCTCGGTCCGCCTTGGGTGCCCATGCTGTGCTTCCTCGCACTGTGGCTCGGCTACATGTCGATCACGAGCCTCGGCCAGACCTTCTACGGCTTCGGGTGGGAGATGCTGCTGCTCGAGGCCGGATTCCTCGCCGCGTTCCTCGGCTCGCACGCGCAGCCGCCGCCCACCGTCGTGATCGTGCTCTTCTGGTGGCTCGTGTTCCGCCTCGAGTTCGGCGCGGGCATGATCAAGATCCGCGGCGGCCGCGAGTGGCGCGACCTCACGGCCCTGATGTACCACCACGAGACCCAGCCGATGCCGGGCCCGCTCAGCCGCCAGGCTCACCTGCTTCCGGCCTGGTTCCACCGCGGCGAGGTCGTGGGCAACCACTTCGCGCAGCTCGTCGTGCCGTGGTTCCTGTTCGCTCCGCTGCTCGGCCTGTGGGTGCCCGGCCCCGTGCCCGCGATCGTCGGCGCGGTCGCGGCGGCCATCGTGATCGCGACGCAGCTGTGGCTCATCATCACCGGCAACTTCGCCTGGCTCAACTGGATCACGGTCGTCCTGGCGTCCTCGGCGATCGGCGTGCCCGGGATCGGTGCAGCGCCCGGGCCTCCGGCATCCGATCCCCCATGGATCATCGACGGGATGCCGCTTTACTGGGTCGTCGTGACCGGCGCCGTGGGCGTGCTCTACCTGGTGCTGAGCTGGCAGCCGCTGCACAACCTGTTCGCGCACCGCCAGCTCATGAACGCGTCGTTCAACCGCTGGCAGCTCGCGAACGCGTACGGCGCGTTCGGCACGGTGACCAAGCAGCGGATCGAGATCGTCGTCGAGGGCACGATGGACGAGGATCCGACGGGGGCGACCTGGCACGAGTACGGCTTCAAGGGGAAACCGGGTGATCTGCGCCGGATCCCCCGGCAGTACGCGCCGTACCACCTGCGGCTCGACTGGCTCATGTGGTTCCTGCCCCTCGGGCGCTCGCTCGACGACTGGTTCACGACGTTCCTGGTGAGGCTGCTGGAGGCGGATGCCCCGACCCTGCGCCTGCTCGCCCACGATCCGTTCGACGGCCGGCGCCCGCGATGGGTGCGAGCGGTGTCGTACCGCTACCGGTTCACCACGCATGCAGAGTTCCGCGAAACGCGCACCCGGTGGGCGCGCGACCGGCGACGCCCGGTCATGGGACCGGTGTCCCTGCGCCGCTGAGCGCGCCCATCGCGCGAGTTCGTGCTCGGGGTCACCGCACGCGGCGTCGAGCGCGACGTCACCGCCCGTCGTGACACCGGAAGCGACCCAACGACCGCGGGCTCAGCGCTCGGGGTCACGACGCGCGGCATCGGGCGCGACGTCACCGCGCGTCGTGACAGGTGAAGCGACGGTCAGGGCACCGGGGAGTCTGTGGCCGACGCGCGCTCCCCGACCTTGCGGCGCGCCGTCAGGTCGACGATCGACACGACGAACGCGAGGGCGAGGAAGAGCGCGACCGACAGCATCCCGAACGCGTACGCGTCGTGGTACACGACCAGCTCGTCGTGCGTGCCGGACTCGCGATAGATGGCCGAGTAGAACAGCGACAGTGCGACCGCGGTGCCCACGGCCGCGCCGATGCGCTGGCCGAGCTGGCCGACGGAGCCTGCGACGCCGCCCCGCTTGACCGGGATCTCGGCGAGTGTGAGGGTCTGGTTCGGGGCGATCACCAGGCCGCCGCCGGCGCCGCCGACGGTCATGATCGCCGCCATGAGGTAGGGGGTCCACGCGGGCGGGGCATACAGCGCCGCGAGCATGAGGCCGCCGACGCAGGCGAGCATGCCGACGAGCCCCCACACCACCACGACGCGGCCGTGACTGCTCACCAGGTTGCCGCCGACCCACGACGTGACGGCGCTCGCGAGGGCGAAGCCGATGGAGACCATCCCCGCGTACACGGGTTCGAGGCCCAGGCCGATCTGCAGGAACAGGGTCGTCACGAGGAACAGCGCGGGCGCCGCGGTGAAGTACGCCGTCTGCAGGAGCGTGCCGTTGCGATACGACGCGATGCGGAACAGCTTGAGCGGGATGAGCGGACTGCGCCCGCGCGCCGCATAGTGACGTTCCCAGGCGACGAAGGCGGAGACGAACAGGGCGAACGCGACGAGCAGCCACCACCGCGCGGGGTTGTCGGTCGGTGCGCCCGTCGTGAACAGGAACGGCCACATCAGCGAGACGACGCTGGCGCCGAACAGCAGCACCCCGACGGGGTCGAGCTGCACGCGGCGCTGCGACCTCGTGCGTGTATCGGGCAGCAACCAGAGCGCGAGGCCGATGGCGGCGAGACAGAGGGGCACGTTCATCCAGAAGATGAGCCGCCACCCGTCCGTCGGGCCGCCGAGGGCGATGAGGAGGCCGCCCAGGGTCGGGCCGAAGGCGGTCGCGACGCCGATCGTCGCGCCGAACAGACCGAACGCGCGGGCGCGCTCCCTGCCCTGGAACAGCTCCTGCGCCATGCCGAGCACCTGCGGCATCTGGATGCCGGCGGCCACGCCCTGCAGCAGCCTGCCGACGAGCAGCACGGTCGCCGTGGGCGCGAGGGCGCAGATCACGCTGGTGATCGTGTACAGCGACAGTCCGACGATGAACAGGGTGCGGCGCGAGCGCTGGTCGCCGAGGCGTCCCATGGGCACGAGCACGAGTCCGAAGGTGAGCACGAACCCCGACACGATCAGCTGGAGCTGCGTCGAGCTCGCCCCGAGCACCTCGCCGATCGACGGCAGGGCGACGTTCACCTTCGTCATGTCGAGGATCGTGATCGCCGCCACCGAGACGCAGACCCAGAACGCCCGCCAGCGCGCGGCCGGCGAGATGGGGATGACGGCGGTGGTGGCCGGCACGGCGCGGGCCGTGCTCGTGGTCTTCGATGATCGCGACGGGGACTCAGGCATCTCGTTCAGGCTAGCCCTGATCCCCCGCGCGGCGCGGGGGCGGCGGGCGGCGGCCGTGTCCGGGTATGTCGGCCGCGGCATCCGCGTCCCGGTGGCTCGGCCGCGGCATCCGTGTCCCGATGGCTCGGCCGCGGCATCCGTGTCCCGATTTCGCTCGCCGGCGGCGCCCTGAGCACTCCTTTCCGGGACATGCTCCCAAGAAAGCGGGACATGATGGGACGGTGAGACTCCTCGTCGCCGCCCTCGCCTCCGAACTCGTGGCCTTTCCCGATGACCTGCCCGGCTTCGACCGGCTCGTCACCGGCCCCGGCAAGCTGCAGGCCACCTACGCATTGACGCGGGCGCTCGATGCCACCGCGTACGACGAGATCGTGGTGGTCGGCACCGCTGGCGCGATCGACGCCCGGCTCGACGCCGACGTGTACGAGATCGCTGCGGCGCTGCAGCACGACGTCACCGACATCGACGGCATCGTCGGCCAGCATGTCTCGCTGCCACCCCTCGTCGAGCTCGGCGCGGACGGCGTGACGATCGCGACCGGCGATCATTTCGTCGACGATGCCGAGGCCGTCGCGGTGATCCGGCCCCTCGGCGCGGGCCTGGTCGACATGGAGACGTACGCCTACATCTGGGTCGCCCAGCGGTTCGAGGTGCCGATCCGCGTGCTGAAGGCGGTGTCGGATCGCGCGCAGGACGGTGCGATCACCGACTGGCACGCCACGGTGACGGCGTGCAGCCACCAGCTGCGCGACCGCGTCCGCGCGGATTACGGCGTCTGATCCGACTGGTCCGGCCCGCCGCGGCGGAGCGGAGCGAGGTCACACGCGGGCGAGGTCGTCCTGGGTGATGACGCTCGGGCCCTGGGGTGTGGCTTCGACGGCGAGCTGGGCGGGCAGCTGCTCCTTCATCGCTGCGACATGGCTGATGACGCCGACCATGCGTCCTCCCTGGCGAAGCTCATCGAGCGTGCGCATGGCCAGGTCGAGCGTCTCCTCGTCGAGGGAGCCGAATCCTTCGTCGACGAACAGCGTGTCGAGACGGATGCCGCCGGCCCGGGCCGTGACCACCTCGGCGAGTCCGAGCGCCAGGGCGAGCGAGGCCAGGAAGGTCTCGCCGCCCGACAGCGACTGGGCGGGACGCGCCTGGCCGGTGAAGGCGTCCATGATCTCGAGGCCGAGTCCCGACGCCGCCCCGCGCGCGGCGCGCGCATCGGTGTGCTGCAGCAGGTAGCGTCCCGACGACATCTCGCTCAGGCGAAGGTTGGCCGCCGCGACGATCTCTTCGAGCTCGGCGGCGAGCACGAAGGTCTCGAGGTCCATCTTCATCGTGTTGGGCGCTCGGCCTGCGACGGTGTCTGCGAGCCGCGTGATGGCTGCGGCGTCGGCGGCCCGTGCCGCCACACCGGCGTAGGCCTCGTCGATCTGCAGGCCCAGGTCGCGCAGGCGCTCGACGACGCTGTGCGCGTCGCGCTCGGCGCGGAGCGCCGCTGTGCGCGCAGCGTCGGCGGCGTCGAGCGCACCCCGCGATGCGACGGTGTCGACCGGTTCGTCCGGCGCACCCGCCAGTTCGAGCTCGAGCTCGAGCACCCGCGCCCGCGTCGCCGCGAGTCGGGTGTCGTGGGCCGCGATCTTCTCCGCCAGCGCCTCCGTCTCAGCGGGTCCCAAGAGGGCGACCATCGCCGCTGCGGCGTCATCGAAGACGGATGCCACGATCCGCTCGTCCGCGTCGGCCCGCGCTTGTGCGGCTCGTGTCGCAGCCCGCTCGGCGTCGGCGCGCGCGTCGGCTGCGACTCGGGCGGCGTCGCGAACGGCCGTCGCCTGCGCCACCCGCTCGGCCACGCTCGCGTGGTCGCCGCGAGCGGCGTCCACCGCCCGGCGCGCGCCGTCGACGCTCGCGGTCAGCGCGGCGATCCGCGTACGCGCGGCGGCGAGGAGGTCCACGAGGTCCGCACGCGACGCCTCCGCCTCGGCGTCGAGCGCGGCGAGCTCGGCGTGACGGGCCGCGAGCGCGTCGCGGCGACCCACCGCGCGCTCTGCGGCGGCGAGCTCGTCGGCCGCGGTGGCGAGCTGCTCGCGCAGCGCCTCGACCGGCTGTCCGCCGGCGCGAGCGGCCGCGTCGGCATGCCGCTCCCGCGCCGCCTTCGCCACGTCGGCGGCGGTGCGCTCGCGGGCCGCCGTCGTGTCGCGCTCCGCCTCGGCGGCGGCGAGCATGTCGTCGGTCACCGGATCGTCGGCAGGCTCCGCAGGCGCGGGGTGTTCGGTCGCGCCGCAGACGGCGCAGGGCTCGCCGTCGACGAGCGTCGTCGCGAGCTCGCCCGCATACCCGTCCAGACGGCGCTGCAGCAACCGGGCGACGGCCACCGCCGCCGCAGCGGCGGTTGCGGATGCATCGCGATGGGCGATCTCGGCGTCGCGCTGCGCGGCTTTCAGCCGCTCGGCCTCGACGGCGGCCGCCAGCCGGTTCGACGTCTCGTCGTGCCGCACGCGCGCCGGGTCACGACGGGCGGCGGCTTCCCGCTCGGCCTCGAGCTCCGCGTCGAGGCGCGCGAGCTCTGCCGGCACCTCGGCACGGTGGGCGTCGAGCGCGACGATGTCGGTCTCGAGCCGCACGGCCTCGGCGCAGGCATCCCTGACCCGCTCCTCGCCTTCCACGAGCGCCGTCTCGTGCGCGAGCGCAGCGGTCCACACGGCGAGCTCCCCGGTGAGACGTTCGACCACCTGGGACAGGTCGGCGGTGAGCTCGTCGTCGCTGCCGGCCGCCAGCCGCTTCCACGCGGCATCCGCATCAGCGGCCGCGGATGCGCTGGACGCCGCCAGGTGGTCCGCGTTCAGCGCCGCCTCCAAAGGAGCCCGCAGCACCTCCGCCGACCGTGCATGCTGCAGCCGCCGCCGATCGTCAGCGATCTCGGCGGTGGCCGCTTCGAGGGTCGTGAGGCGCTCGCGTGCCCGGCCGAGCTCGGCCTGCGCCTTCGCCAGGGCCACCCGGTCGGCGTGTGCGGCTTCGGCCGCTGCCCGCGCGTCGTCTGCGGCGGCCCGCTCACGCGCGAGCGTGTCGAGGCGGTACGCGGCGCGCTGCGCGCCCAGGTCCACCGCGGCACGGCGTGCCGGCAGGTCCAAAGTCGGCGCCGCGTCATCCCCATCGTCGACCGGCGGCTCATGGGTCGCGATGAGGCGCTCCGCCTGCTCCAGCAGCGTGCGCGCCCGCTCGCCCAGCGCGTCGAGTTCGTGCTGCGCGGCCTTGCTGCGCTCGCCCAGCTCCCGCGCGTACTCCTCGTAGCGCCGCGTTCCGAAGAGCGCCCGCAGCAGCGACTGGCGTTCGGTGCCCGAGGCGAGCAGGAAGCGCGAGAACCGGTTCTGGGCGAGCAGGATCACCTGCTGGAACTGCTGGGCGTTGAGGCCGAGCACGTCGTCCAGCAACAGGCCGACGTCGCGAGGCTTGCCCGCGCGCCCGACCCAGGCGCCGTCGACGAGCTCCTCGAGCTCGGCCCGGGTCGGCTCGGTGGTGAGTCCCGCGCCCCGGAGGGACGGCCGCAGGTACTCCGGTGCACGGGTGACCCGCCAGCGCCGGTCGCCGACCGTGAACTCCAGGCGCACCTCGGTCGGGTCTCCGGGCTCGCAATGGTCGCTGCGGAGCCTCTTGTCGCCCGACTCGTAGCGGGGCACGCTGCCGTACAGCGCGAAACAGACGCCGTCGAGGATGCTCGACTTGCCGGCACCGGTGCGTCCGGAGATGAGGAAGATGCCGTCGCCCTCGAACGCCTCGAAGTCGACGCTCTGGCGCTCGCGGAAGGGCCCGAACCCGGTGAGCTCGAGGCGGTGCAGCCTCACGCCTTCGCCTCCACCCGGATGCGCTCGTCCAGCAGTTCGCCGACGATCTCGGCCTCCCGGGCCGATGCCCCCTCGCCCTCACGGACATGCGTGAGGAACGCGTCGACCAGCTCGGCCTCGTTGCGAGCAGTGCGCACGCGCTGCGCATAGGTGCGTGCGTCGTCCGCACGCGGCGTCGTCGGCGCGTGGCGGACTTCGGCGCAGTGAGGGAACCGCGCGAGCAGCCGGCGCATCGGATCCCGCTGCGGCAGCGGGTCGGTGTATTCGGCGCGCACCCAGTCGCCAGCGTGGCCGGCGAAGCGCTCGTCGGCGAGCAGCTCGTCGAGCGTCGCCGTGAGCGTCACGAGCCTCCGGGGCACCGGCAACGGCAGCCACTCCGCGGTGCCCTCCACAGCGCCTTCCGCAGGGTTCGCCGGCGTGCCGAGGACGGCACCCTCGCTCCCCTGGCCCTCCTGCACGAGCCCGTCTGCGCCGAGTTCGACGAGCCACGACCCGCGCGGCTTGTGCCCCTCGTCGATGCTGTAGTGGAGCGGTGCTCCGGCGTATCGCACGCGCGGTGAGAGCCGCTGGCGCCCATGGATGTGACCGAGCGCGACGTAGTCGACGCCGTCGAATGTCGACAGCGGCACGACGTCGAGCCCGCCCTGCTGGATGTCGCGCTCGAGGTGGGGCGTCGGCTCGACCCCCGCCGCGAAGCAGTGCGCGACAGCGATGGACCGGCCCCCGCGGGCAACGGCATCCGTGCGGATCAACTGCATCGCGCGGGCCAGCACATCGGCCTGCGTGCGCACTCCGGGCCAGGTGCTGCGCAGCAGCACCGGCTCGAGATACGGGATGCCGTACACGTGGACCGGACCGTGCTCGTCGTGGACCGTGATCGGCGTGCCGATGGTGGCGGGATCGGTGACCACGTGCACGCCGTCGCGCAGGAGCGCCGACTGGAAGCCGAGTCGTGCGGCCGAGTCATGGTTGCCGCTCGTGACGACGACCGTCGCGCCGGCGTCGGCGAGACCGCGCAGCGTCTCGGAGAGGAGCGTGTAGGCCCCGGCGGCAGGCGTCGCCGAGTCGAACACGTCGCCCGCGACGATCACGAGCTCGACGCGATGCTCTCGCACCTGCGCGACGAGGGCTTCGAGCACGCCGCGCAGCGCATCGAGCGTGGCGTGGCCGTGGAACGACCGCCCGATGTGCCAGTCCGAGGTGTGCAGGATCCGCATGCTCACACGGTACGTTCCGCCCCGGACATCCCCGCCGAGGCAGGCCGCAGACGGCCCACCCCGAAGCGACCCCGGCGAGGCGCCCACCCGCGGCGGCGTCTCCGGACGTATCGTGGAACATGGCGCACAACGCAGACACCGCTCCCCGATCGACCGTGGTGGCCCTCGTGGGAGCAGGCAGCGAAGAACTGCTGACCGGCCTCGCCGACGTTCCGGCACTCGTCGCACTGTCGCTGCGCGAGGCCCAGCCCGCCGTCGCCGCGCACCTGGTGTCTTCCGTGTCGACGCCTTACGTGGTGCACGACGCCGATCCGCTCGAGCACGTCGCCGCAGCGTGGGTGGAGCTGTACGAGGAGCGCTGCACCCTCGGCTCGCTCGAGACCGAGGTCGATGCTCTGCTGTCGCTGTTCGAGACCGGCGAGGCGGTCATGCCGGACTACTACGTCGTGGCGGGGCCCGAGGCGATCGAGGGCACCTGGCGGCACTGGTGGCTGGGCGCCCTGGCGCACCACGCCCCCTCTCGCGTGCTGCCGGTGGAGGCGTCCGGATCGGCGCTGCGGGCGCGGCTGCGCGCCCTTCCCGCGTCGCGGCCGTGGCCGGAGCCTTCGGCGTGGCTCCCCCGCGTGCATTTCGACATCCCCGATCGGGTGGGTCTGCGCGATCAGCCGGGCGCCGCCTGACCGATGCCGGAGGTGGAGGAGTTCGCGCATGCCGGCGCGACGATGATCGCCGAGCGCCGAGGGTCCGGGCGCTGCGTGTACGTGCTCGTGCACGGCATCGGAATGGGCCGCACCGTCTTCGCCGATCTCACCCGCCACCTGGGCGACGGCGAGGTCATCGCCCTCGACCTTCCCGGCTACGGCGAGGCGCCCGAGCCCGCCCGGGTGCTCACGATCGAGCGGATGGCCGATCTCGTGGCCGCCTATCTTCGGGAGCGGGTCGGCGTTCCCGCCGTCGTGGTCGGGCATTCGATGGGAGCGCAGATCGCGCTCGAGATCGGGGTGCGGCATCCGTCCGTCGTCGACCGCATCGTCCTCGTCGGGCCGACCGTCGATCCCGCCGCCCGCACGGCCCCGCGGCAGCTGTGGCGGCTGCTCCGCGACATCGCCGTCGAGAGTCCCCGTGTGATCGCTGCGGGTGCGCGGGAGTACGTCCATGCGGGTCCCCGGATCCGCGCGAAGTTCCGCGCCATGCTCGCACACCGCCCCGAGGACGTCCTCGCCCAGGCCCGCGTGCCGGCGCTGGTGCTGCGGGGCGAGGACGACCTGGTGGCTCCGCGGGAATGGTGCCTCCGCATCGCCGAGACCATGCCCGACGGACGGCTGGCGGAGGTGCCGGGGCACGGCCACGAGACGATGATCCGGGATGCCGCGCCCGCCGCCCGCCTCATCCGCACGTTCGCCGGAGCGGGCTGACACCGGGCGCGAGACCGCCGCTCTGCGACGGATTCCTGCCATCCGGACGTGACCCGGCAATGTCGGACCCCCCGCGTAGGTTCTCTCTGTCGGAACCAACGGAGGAAACCATGTTCGCTGTATACGCCGCCGAACAGCAGTACCGTCACGACACCTGGACGCGGGAGCGCGAGCACGCACTCCTCACGGCCATTCGGGAGCGGAAGATCGCCGCTTCGGAGCGGATGCCGACAGTCCGTGCCCCGCGCCCCGCACAGGTCGCCTGGCCGCGGCCGATCGGCCTGCACACGGCCGACGAGCGCACCACGGTGTGCGCGGTCGCTTAGGGTCCTAGCCGACGCGCGGGTCCGGGTCCACGGATCCGCGCGCGGCGGGCGCCTGCCGCCCGGCCTCGCGATCGCGAGCCACGGCGTCGCCGATCATCTGACCGCCGCTGCGCAGCAGCGCGCGACGCCACGGGAGCGTGCCCTCGATCTCGATCTGGATCGAGATCGACAGGACGGTGCGGATCAGGACGATCAGTCCGAGGATCGCGGCGTCTTCGAGCGAGGGCTTGGAGGTGATGGTGCGAATCAGGTCGGCGGCGACCAGCACCTCGAGCCCGAGCAGGATCGCCGCGCCGAGCGTCGTGCGCAGGACGGTGAAGGCCGCCTGCCCGCCCTCATGACGTGCGAGCGAGCGGGCACCGAGAACGAGCGCGATCAGGAATCCCGCGATCATCGCCGCGGCGCCGACCGCCTCGAATCCGACGGCGACGGCGGTGAACAGCTCCTCCATGCGCACGCGCCCAGCCTAGGGCCGGGCGCGTGCGCGACAGTGCGGGAATCGCGGTGTCAGGCCGACGGCCCGCGTCCGGAGTCGGCAGGTCCGTCCGCGTCACCGGTCGAGACCTGGCGCGCCAGCTCTTCGATGTCGTGCTCGGGAAGCTCGACGCCCGCCTGGGTGAGGCGCTGGCGCAGCACCTCGGCGATGCGTTCCAGTGGCTCGCCGCCGACGTCGGAGCGCGTCTGCACGACGATGCCCGCGACCTTGTCGACCTCGGACGCGTTGTTCTGTGCCATCGCCGGCAGCCGCTGCTCCTGCTCGGTTCCGAGCGCGCCCGGCGTACGCTGAGCCTCGCTCACGGTGAGGGTGTCGCGGCCGGCGTCACTGCCGTGGTGATCTGCGTCGTCGACGACCCCGATCCCGACGGCCTCGTGGCTCGGCTCGCCGCTCAGCGCTCCTTCGGAGGGTCCGGCGGCCGCTGCTCCTCCAGCCTGCCCGGCCGCCGACTGCTCCTGGCCCGCCGCGTTCGAAGCGGCGCCCGTGCCCGATGCGGTCGGCGTCTGTCCGGCGGTCTCCTGCCCTGACGACTCGGTCCACGCCCGAGCCGGCTGGGCGTCGGGCCCCGGCTCGCCCATCGCCGGAGCGGTGTCGGTCTGCTGGTCGCGAACGGCGTCGTCGTCGCCCGGCGTCTCGGTCGCGCCGCCGGCGTCCTCCCGATCCGGGTAGTTCACTCCCGGCTGCTCGTACTCGTTACCTGTCGTGCTCATCTCAGGGTTCCTCTCCTCGTCCGCCGTCGGTCGCAAGGTCGGGGTCGGCGCCCTGCCGGGCCGCCTCCCCCTCCACCGGGTCGTCCGGCTGCAGCGCGGCATCCGTCAGCAGCTCGGCATCCGTCATCGCGGCGCTGCGCTCGCGGGACTCCTGATCGTCGACGCCCTCCCAGCCACCGGCTGGAGCGGCATTGATGACGCCTTCGGGAAGTTCCTGGTCGTTCGACCGATCGCGATCCATCGCGGACTCCTCTCGTCTTCCCCCAGCTTCGCCGGGCGGGGTGCCCGGCGGCATGGGCTTGACAAGGGATGGACGATGCCCGAAGGGCGATCGGCCGGGAGCGGCCGATCGCGTCAGGAGCGGGCGCGCAGGATGCCGCGGTGGCGGGGGTTCTCCTCGAACCAGTCCGCGACGTACCAGCACACCGGCACGACCTCGCGATCGCCGGTCTGCTCGATCTCTTGGACGGCACGGCCGACGAGCTCGCCGGCATAGCCGTGCCCGCGGAACGTGGGCACTGTGTAGGCGCGTGTCATGGCCACGGTGCGTCCGTCGTCGCGGTAGTCGAGCACACTCACGAGGTCATCGCCCCGGTGCAGCGTGTAGCGCGACGCGTCCGTCTCTTTGGTGAAGCGCAGCTCGGTCACCCGCACAGGCTACGCCCGCCCTCCGCCATCGGGATCAGCCGCTCGCCATGTCGCGGAAAACGCTCAGGCGGCGCCCTGCTGGCCCTCAGGCGGAGGCCTGTCGACCCCCCACGTGCCACGCGTCGACCGCGCGATCGGCCCGGGGGCTGAGACCTCCGCGCCGCGGAGTGAGCAATCTGTCACATTCCGAAACGATCGGGGCTCTGCATCCGTGCGATTTGACGTTTTCCGACAAAGTCCGTCATAATCGGCCACATGACTGACAACGCGCTGTATCTGTCCGCCCGGGAGGCGAACAGGACTGCCGGCATGATGATGGCCGGTCGCGTTGCCATGTGTTGTCGAATGTGCCACTAGCACGGTGACCCCCGTCGGACTCCTCCTCCGCTTCTGAAAACGGATCGCACGGAGCCCCCCCGAAGCACCGGTTTCGTGCGTCGATCACGCGCACCCGGATCCGCTTCGCACATCGCCCACCGTCGGGCACAGGCCTTCATCGGCCGACGGCCTCATCGCCTCCGACGATCCGGGCCGCAGCACATCCAACCCGGCTCAGCTCTCCGGGTTCCTCCCGCAAGGACCATCATCATGTCGACCACCGCTCTCCTCGACCGTCCCACCACCGCCGTCCGCCACCTCCGCGCCGTGAACCACCCGGCCGTCGCCGAGGCATCCGACGCCCCGGCCGCCGCGCCGGCCGCCGAGGCCCCGCAGGCCGCCTCTCGTGCTCTCCCCGCCGGCACCGCGCCGCGCGGCTTCGCCCTCTACGTCGGCCTCGACGAGGCGAAGGCGGCCGCGTCGGGTGTGAGCCTCGGTGTGCTCGTCGACGCGCTGCGCCGCACGATCGCCGAGCTCGCACCCTCCGCCGAGACGTACGCCACCGTCGCCCTCGCGCCGGTCGGCGCCGGCGGACGCGATGTCGACGTCGTGCGCCTCGCCCTCCACGAGCCTTCTGCGGTCGCCCGCACCAAGCAGGAGGAGCCGGAGGACGAAGACCCGTCGGCCGGCGGCGTGGTCGTCGACATCTCGCGCAAGCGCGTGCTCATCGACGGCGAGTCGGCGGCGTTCACCTTCAAGGAGTTCGAGCTGCTGCAGTACCTCGTGCTCCGCGAGGGCCGCACGATCGAGCGCACCGAGCTCGTCACCTCCCTCTGGCAGGGCACCACCGACGACGACGCCCCGGGCGAGCGCACCATCGACGTGCACGTGCGGCGTCTGCGCGCCAAGCTCGGCCGCTACGAAGACATCGTGCGCACGGTGCGCGGCGTCGGCTACCGCTTCGACCGCCACGCCGACGTCGTGATCCGCTACGGCCACGGCACCCCGTCGCCCGACCGCTTCTGAGCGCCGCCGGTCCGGCAGGGATGTCGGAGGCCGAGGCGTAGGGTGGGCCGCATGACCACGTCGCTCTCGCGCATTCCCCGCACCGGGGATGCCGAGGCGCCTGCGTCGCACCGACAGCACCGCCCCCGCGACCCCCGCCCCGATCCGGGTCGGCCCCTCGAGACGGAGTACCGGCCGCGGCACCCGCTCGACCTGCGCCGCACGGTGCTGTACCAGCGCCGCGGCGCTGGCGACCCCACGATGGCCGTCTCGGGCGCCGTGATCTGGCGGGTGAGCCGGACGCCGGCGGGCGTCGCCACGCTGGCGATCCGCGAGACGCACCCGGGCGTCATCCGCGCCGCAGCCTGGGGACCGGGACGCGAGTGGGCGCTCGCGCAGCTGCCCGCACTGTGCGGCGCGGAGGACGACGCCGAAGGGTTCGATGCGACACGGCATCCCCTCATCGCCGACGCCCACCACCGCAATCCCGGACTGCGCCTGTCGCGCACCGGACTCGTCTTCGACGCGCTGGTGAGCGCGATCTTCGAGCAGAAGGTCACCGGCGTGCAGGCGTTCGCCGCGTGGCGGCGCGTCGTCACCTGGTGCGGCGAGCGTGCCCCCGGGCCGACGCCGGCGCCCATGTTCGCGCCGCCGACCATCGACGGATGGCAGCACGTGCCGTCCTGGGTCTGGCACCGCGCCGGGCTGGAGCCGCCGCAGTCGAAGACCATCGTGCGCGCGGCCCGCCGCGGCGACGCGATCGTACGCACCGTCCTCGCCGCCGAAGATGGCGAGGCCGTCGATCGCGTGCTCGTGAGCCAGCACGGCATCGGCCCCTGGACCTCTGCTGAGACCCGCATCCGGGCGCTGGGCGACCCCGACGCCGTGAGCGTCGGCGACTATCACGTCGCCCATGAGGTCGGCTACGCGCTCACCGGCCACCGCGTCGACGACGATGGGATGCTGCGGCTCCTGGCAGATTGGCCGGGCCAGCGGCAGCGGGTGATCAGGCTGATCGGAGCGAGCGGCGTGCGAGAGCCCCGCCGTGGACCGCGCCTGCACCCCGAGGATCACCGCGACCGCTGAGTCGCCGGATCCGGAGGCCGCAGAGGCGCCTCCGGATGTTCGACGCCGCGTCATCCGGCGTCCCTTGCGGATGTCGGAGGCCCGGACGACACTGGGACCCGCCACGCGGCCGGGCGCGGCATCCATCGACCAGATCCAGGAGTTCGACATGCCCAGCCTCAACCCGTACCTGTCTTTCAAGAACGAAGCCCGCGAGGCGATGACGTTCTACCAGTCCGTGTTCGGCGGCGATCTCACGATCGACACCTTCGGCCAGTACGAGGGCATGGTGCAGGATCCCGCCGAGAACGACCTCGTGATGCACGCCCAGCTGGAGACCCCGGACGGGTTCACGCTCATGGGGGCCGACACCCCGACGGGCATGCCGTACGAGAAGCCGGCGGGCATCTCGGTGTCGGTGAGCGGCGACGACGAGGCGGCACTGCAGGGGTTCTGGGACAAGCTGGCCGACGGCGGCACCGTCACGATGCCGTTCGACACTCCCCCGTGGGGCGGCCGGTTCGGCATGCTCACCGACCGTTACGGCATCGACTGGATGGTCGCGGTCAACGCGACGCAGCCCTGAGATCCCGTCGGTCAGGCGTATTCGCTGTCATCGATGGTCGTCGGCGCCGGGCCGAGGGCTTCGAGCTCCGTCCAGAGGTCGTCAGGAATCGGCGTCGCGGCGAGCTGTTCGAGCTGCGCGAGGCGCGGCGCCGACGACAGTCCTACCACCGTCGAGTCGACGAGCGGCGACCGCAGCGAGAACTGCAGTGCGACGGCCGGCAGCGTCACGCCGAACGACGCGCAGACGCGTTCCAGCCGCGAGACCCACTCCTGCAGCTCAGGCGTCGCGGGGCGATAGCCGTACATCGCACCCTCGCGTGGACCGGTGGCGAGGATGCCGGCGCCGAACGGTGCCGCGTTGAACACCGTCATCCCGCGCTCACGGGCGTCGGCGAACACCGGCGCGGCGGAGCTGTCGACGACCGTGAAGCGGTTGTGCACCAGCACGGCGTCGAAGAGGCCCGTTCCGACGTAGCGGGCCATGAGCCCGACCGGTCCCGCCGCGACGCCGATGGCATCGACCCTGCCCGACTCGCGCAGCTCGATGAGCCCCTCGACGGCGCCGCCACGGCCGATCGCCTCGTCGAAGGTCACCGTGTAGGGATCGTGGAGGTGCAGCAGCGGCAGGCGATCGACGCCGAGGCGCGTCACGGTCTCGTCGAACGAGCGCAGCACGCGGTCGCGGTCGAACGCGCCCGTGTCGGGATCGGCGTCGACCTTCGAGATGACGCGGGTCGCGGCATCCGTCCCGATGCGTGCGATCGCGAGTCCCAGCACCGCCTCCGAGCGACCGCCCGCATAGTTGTTCGAGGTGTCGAGGAAGGCGTGCGTGGTGGCGAAGAGCTGCTCCGCGAAGGCGACGGCGGCGTCCTCTTCGGGGGAGCCCGGGACCGTGTTACGGCCGAGGCCGGAGGTGCCGAGGGTGATCGGGCTGACGTTCAGGGTCATGGCTTCCGTTCCGTGTGCGGGATCGTCGACCTCCAACCTATCCAGAGCCGGGAGCGCAGATGCGCCCCCGGCCACGATCGCGCCCCTAGGCTTTCGGCATGACCACCACGCGGAAGGGCTGGACCCGCGGCCACTCGGGCTGGGCGCTCGGAACGGCCCTGATGTTCACACTGGGGATCGTGTTCGGGCTGATCTGGGGCAATGTGCTGCTGGGCGTCGTGCTCGCCGCCGCGGTATCGATCGGCTGGCTCATGGCCTACGAGTCGTGGCGAGGGCGCAGCGTGGGCCTGGAGAACCGCGACGACGACGGCGCCCAGCTCTAGCCCCGCCGAAGCAGCGCTAGCCACCGAAGGCGCGCACCCAGCACCGCCGAAGGCGCGCTGCTCTCGCCGGAGGCACGATACGCCGCGCCTCCGCGACGGTCCGATCCGCTTCACGGACTCCCTACCCATCGCGGCCCGAGCGTCGTATCGTGTGCGCCAGGAGGTGGTCCGCATGCAGGCGAATGTCGGCGACCGCGTGGTCATCCACGGCCGCATCGTAGGAGCGGCAGAGCGTTCGGGCGAGGTGATCGAGGTGCGCGGCAGCGGGGAGAATCCGCTGCTCGTGGTGCGCTACGACGACGGGCACGAGGCGATCCTGTCCCCCGGAAGCGACTGCGAAGTCCGGCACGCGTCCTGACGGACGGCCGAGGACGACGCGTGTCCCGAGTTTCCGGGTGCCGGCGTCGCGGATGCGGACTCTATCAAAATCAGACGATCTCCTGCTTAGGATAGCCTTACCTACATGCACAAGAGATCGCGCCTGCTTCTGCCCGCCGCCGCTCTGAGCGTCACCGCTCTCGCCCTCACCGCCTGTTCGTCGCCTTCCGCGACCGAAGAACCCGCCGCGGCTGCGGAGTCGGCGACCGTCGTCGTCGAGAACGCCAAGCCCACCCTGGTGCTGGTCGAGCGGGACGGCGAGTCGTCGTACCAGGAGGACACCGAGGTCGACCGCGAGGCCGTCGAGGTCGAGGCGAACCCCGCCTCGGTCGTCACCTTCGACATCGCCACGCTCGACACGCTCGACGCGATCGGCGCCGGCGAGGCCGTAGTCGGCATCCCCGACGCGGTGCTCCCCGACTACCTCTCGGAGTACGCCGATCTGCCGAAGGTCGGCACGCTCTTCGAGCCCGACTTCGAGGCCGTCGCCGAGCTCGAGCCCGAACTCATCGTGACCGCCGCGCGCAGCACGGGCCAGTACGACGAGCTGTCCGAGATCGCCACGACGATCGACCTGACGGGCGCGTACGCCGGTACCTTCGACCCGAGCGCCGGCCTCGAGCGGGCCGCGCAGCTGGGCGAGATCTTCGGCAAGGAGGACGAGGTCGCCGAGCTCACCGCCGGCATCGAGGAGCTCGTCTCCACCATCGAGTCCGACGCCGAGGGCACCGCCCTCGTCCTGTCCGTCTCGGGCGGCGAGGTCGGCGCGTTCGGCGAGGGCTCGCGCTTCGGCTACTTCTTCGACGAGCTCGGCTGGACCCCGGCGGTCGTCGCCGCGGAGCTTCCGGGCGCCGAGGGCTCGCCCCACGGCGACACCGTGACGAACGAGTTCATCCTCACCGCGAACCCCGACTGGATCTTCGCGTTCGACCGTGGCGCCGCCACCGGCGAGGGCTCCAGCGCCGAAGAGACCCTCGACAACGAGCTCGTGGCACAGACGACCGCCGCGCAGGACGATCACCTCGTCTACCTGCCCGCCAGCGAGCTCTACATCGTCATCAACGGCCTGACCGCCATCGAGAACGTGCTCACCTCGGTGCACGAGGCCATCGCCGGCTGAGCCGTCGTGCCGCACGAAGTCCGAGTGGGGAGCGCGGAGTCCTGACCCGCATCTCCCCCACGCTCTGGATCGTCGCGGGGGTGGCCACGGTGGCCGCCCTCGCGACGATCTCGCTGTTCATCGGCGTCGCCGAACTCGACGGATTCATCCTCTTCGCCAGCCGCATCCCGCGCACCGTCGCTCTCGTGCTCGCCGGCGCCGCCTTCGCCATCACCGGCCTCATCATGCAGCTGCTGGTGCGCAACCGGTTCGTCGAGCCCGGGACGACAGGGGCGACGGATGCCGCGAGCCTGGCGCTGTTGGCCGTGCTCATGTCGGTTCCCGGTCTCCCGATCTGGGGCAAGGCGATCTTCGCCACCATCGGCGCGCTGGTCGGCGTGTTCGGCTTCCTGGCTCTGGCCCGCCGCATCCCGTCGCGCTCGAGCGTGCTCGTGCCCATCGTCGGCATCCTCTACGGCGGCGTGATCGGAGCCGTCACCACGTTCGTGGCCTATCGCTCGAACATGCTGCAGGAGCTGCTCAGCTGGGGCATCGGCGACTTCTCGAGCATCCTCCGGGGCCGGTACGAGATCCTCTACCTCGCGGCGGCCGCAGCGCTGGTGGCTTGGATCGCCGCGGACCGCTTCACGGTGGCCGGACTCGGCGACGACGCCGCGCGCGGCCTTGGCCTGGACACCCGTGCGGTGATGGGCGTCGGGGTCACGATCATCGCGCTGGTCACCGGCATCCTGATGGTCGTCACCGGCGCCCTGCCGTTCCTGGGGTTGATCGCGCCGAACATCGTCAGCCGCCTCATCGGCGACAACATGCGGCGCGCGGTCCCGCTGGTCGCGCTGCTGGGCGCGGCGATCGTCCTGCTCTGCGACATCATCGGGCGCGTCGTGCGCTTTCCGTTCGAGCTCCCGATCTCGATCGTGATGGGAGTGCTGGGCGGCGTCGTCTTCCTCTGGCTGCTGCTGGGGACGGCGAAGCCGGTGGATGCCGCGGCTCAACGCCGCCCGCGCACCCCGGCGCGTCAGGAGGCGACGCGATGACCGCCACCTTCCTCGACGGCGCCCGCCGCGCGACCCGGAGCCTGCGGCATCCGACCGGCGCGCTGTGGGCGCTCACGGCGCTCGCGGCCGCGATCGTGCTCGTGTTCCTCTTAACCGACCTGCCGGGCAAGTGGGAGTACGCGCTGGGCCTGCGCACCCGCACCATCGCGGGCATGGTGATCGCCGCGGCGGCGGTGGGGGCATCCACCGTCCTCTTCCAGACGATCACGGCCAACCGCATCCTGACGCCCGGCATCATGGGCTTCGACGCCGTGTTCCTCGCGATCCAGACCCTCGTCGCGTTCGCGATCGGGCCGGCGCTGCTGGTGTCGGCGCCACCGCTCGCGTCGTGGCTGGTCGAGCTCGTGCTGATGGCGGGCTCGATCGTGCTGCTGTACTGGTGGCTGTTCCTGCGACGCCGCCTCGACCTGCACGTGATCGTGCTCGCCGGGCTGGTGCTCGGCGTGCTGTTCCGCTCGGTCACCGGGTTCCTGCAGCGCCTGCTCGACCCAGACACGTTCGCGATCCTGCAGGATCTGACGTTCGCGAGCTTCACGTCGGTGGATCGGGAGCTGCTGCTGCCCACCGGCGTCCTCGTGATCGTGGCGCTGGCCTCGCTCTGGCCGATCCGTCGCGAGCTGGACGTGCTGTCGCTCGGCGAGAGCACCGCGATCTCGCTCGGCGTCCCGCACCGCCGCGTGGTGATGCAGGTGATCGTGGCGATCGCGGCGATGGTGGCGGCATCCACCGCACTGGTCGGCCCGGTGACCTTCTTCGGTCTGATCGTCGCGAACCTGGCGTACGGCGCGGTCGGCCACCGTCACCTGCGCAGCGTGCCCGCCGCCATCGCCATCGGCGTGATCGCACTGGTCGGCGGCCAGCTGATCCTGTCCCGTCTGCTCGGCTTCGGCACCGAACTCCCGGTTGTGATCGAGTTCGTCGGCGGGCTGTTCTTCATCGTCCTCGTTCTCACCGGAAGGGCCCGCTGATGATCCGCACCGACTCGGTGGTCAAACGCCACGGCGCGCTGGTCGCCGTCGACGACGTGTCGATCGACATCCGACCCGGCGTCACCGCCATCATCGGCCCGAACGGCGCCGGCAAGTCGACGCTGCTCGCCGCCGTCGGGCGCCTCGTCGGCACCGACGGCGGCGTCATCACGGTGGACGGCCTGGACGTGACCGCCACGAAGTCGCGCGACCTCGCGCGGCGCCTGGCGATCCTGCGTCAGGACAACCACCTCGCGATCCGGCTCAGCGTCGAGGACCTCGTCGCGTACGGACGCTTTCCGCACGGCGGCTCGGGGCGCACCCCCGACGACCGTGCCCACGTCGACGACGCGATCGAGCTGCTCGACCTCGACGAGGTGCGGAGGCGCTTCCTCGACGAGCTGTCGGGCGGTCAGCGCCAGCGCGCGTTCGTCGCCATGGCGCTCGCGCAGGACACCGACCATCTGCTCCTCGACGAGCCGCTCAACAACCTCGACCCACGCCACGGCGTGGCGCTCATGAAGCTCGTGCGCCGCCTCGCCGATGAGCGCGGGATGACCGTGGTCGTCGTACTGCACGACATCAACGTCGCCGCGCAGTACTCCGACGACATCGTCGCGATGCGGGCCGGCCGCGTCGTGCACCACGGAACCGTGGCCGAGGTCGTCACCGAGGAGCGCCTCGCCGCGCTGTACGACACTCCGGCACGCGTGGTCGACATCGCCGGCCGCCCCATCGTGCTCTGGGAATGACCCGAGCGCCCATACCCACTGCCACCGAAAGAGAGAACCCATGACCTCCGCCTTCTCGCTCGAGCCCACCGGCCTCGAGCTGCGCTTCCGCCGTGTGACCCTCGCCGCGCGGGAGTGGCTCACCCCCTCGTACGTGCGCGTGCGCCTGCAGGGCGATGAGCTCGCCGGATTCGCCTCGCTCGGCGCCGACGACCACCTCCGGATCTTCTTCCCCGACGGCGACCCGCAGTCCGTCGAAGAGCTGCGCGCAGCTCCGAGCCGCGAATACACACCGCTGGCATGGGGCGAGGGCTGGCTCGAGCTCGAGTTCGCCATCCACGGCGATCCTGCGGCGGGCACGGCGGGGGGCGCGGCGGGGGGGGGGGGG